>CAZMUK010000022.1:0-30813 GCA_964569415.1 uncultured Luteolibacter sp.
CATGGACCTCGCCGAGGAACTCGTGCGCGAACTGGCGGGTGAAATGCTCGCAGGCCACGGCGGCGACCTCGATGTGTTCACCCGCTTCGTCGACAAGGAGCTGCGCGCGCGGCTTGAGTTCGTGGCGCAACGATCCTTCGAGCGCATCAGCTACACCGATGCGGTGGAGTTGCTCAAGCGCAGCGGCGAGTCCTTCGAATATCCGGTCGAATACGGGCTCAACCTGCAATCCGAACACGAGCGCTGGCTCACCGAAAAACATTTCCGTTGCCCGGTGACGGTCCACGACTACCCGAAGGACATCAAACCATTCTACATGCGTCTCAACGACGACGGCCGCACGGTGGCCGCGATGGATGTGCTCGTGCCGGGGATCGGCGAAATCGTCGGCGGCAGCCAACGCGAGGAGCGGCACGACGTGCTGATGGGGAACTTCGCCAAGCACGGGCTCGATTCCACCGCCTACGGGTGGTATGCCGATCTGCGGAAATACGGCACTGTTCCCCACGCCGGGTTCGGGCTCGGGTTTGAGCGCTTGTTGATGTTCGTTACCGGAATGGGCAATATCCGCGATGTGATCCCCTTTGCGCGGACCCCGGGGAATTGCGGGTTCTGACCCGCCTTGGGCTTGCCGCGCCGGGCCGGAGCGGGTAGCTGCAGGGCGTGATGAAGGCCCTGTCCCCCGCCGACGGAACTCCGCTGAGCCGTCTTTGGAAGCGCATCGGCACCGGCGGGCTGGCCTTGCTTCCCTTCACCGCGATCGCGCAGGAAGCCGTGGTCACCCGCGGCGATGCCTCCCCCTTCGTGACCTCCGCGGGCACCGTGAACACCCAGGGGGATGCGGTGATGAACGCGGATGCCGCGCGTGCGATCTTCGGCGTCACCGGCGCGGGAGTGAAGCTCGGCGTGATTTCGGATTCCTTCAACGGCACCGGTTCCACCCCGTCGCTCGCCACCCAGATCGCGGCGGGAAACCTTCCGGGTGCCGGAAATCCGAACGGATACACCACCGGAGTCACGGTGCTCAAGGACGACAATAGCGGAGTCATCGACGAAGGCCGCGCGATGCTTGAGATCGTGCACGATGTCGCGCCGGGCGCCCAGCTGTACTTCCACTCCGCATTCAACAACACCCAAACGCCGGGCTGGACCGGTTCCGACACCGCCGCGCCCGACCAAACCATCGCAGATGCGATCGACAACCTTGCCGCGGTGGAGGGCATGCGGGTGATCGTCGATGATGTGGGCATCCTCAGCGCTCCGCGTTTCCAGGATGGCGCCGCCGCTGCCGCGGTGAACAACGCCCACGCGGCGGGCATCGGCTACTTTTCCTCGGCCGGCAACTCGGGCACGGATTCCACAAGGGTGAACACCTCCGCGGGTCCCGGCGGAACCGTCAACTGGGGCAGCGACAACCTGCTGCGCATGACCATCGGCGGCAACACCACCGCGCGCGTCGTGCTGCAATGGAGCGATCCCTACCCCAGCATCAGCGGCCCCGCCGCCACCTCGAATTTCTCCGTCGACGCGGTGTCGGTGAACGGCTCCACGCTCTTCTTCACGACCGACAACCAATTCGCGGGAGAGGATCCCTACGAGTTCCTTTCGATCACCAACTCCGGCGGGGCCGGTGACTTCGCGCTGCGCGTCAACCGCCTGTCGGGCACCAACCCCCTGCTCATGCAGTTGTCGACTTTCGGCAACATCACCATCAGCGATCCCGACGACACCAATTCGGCCACGGTCTATGGTCATGCCGCGGCGCAAGGCGCGGTGGCGGTGGCCGCGCACAACTGGAGCACACCCGGCACGGTGGAAAGCTTCAGTTCGCGGGGTCCCACCACGATCCTCTTCGACGCGGACGGCAACCCGGTGAATGAGGTCCGCCAGACGCCGCAAATCACGGCACCCGACGGCGTGAGCACCACCACCTCCGGATTCACTTCCTTCTTCGGCACCTCCGCCGCCGCACCACACGCCGCCGCAGTGGCCGCCCTCGTGCTTGAACGGCTCGACTCGAAGGGCCTGGCGGTGAACACCGACCAATTGTACCGCATCCTCTACGACTCCGCGACCGACATCGGCGCGGCGGGATTCGACAATGTCTCCGGCCATGGCCGCCTCGATGCCCTTGCGGCGGTATCCGCCGGAACCCGTTGGGATGGAAACGGTTCGACGGCGGGCCTCGCGGGGAGCGGTTCGTGGAGCCAGGCCAAATGGACCCTCGAAACCACGGGCGACAAACCCACCGGAAAATTCATCCGGGGAGAACAAGCGGTCTTCGCTTCGTCGGGAAGCGCCGCGCTCACGATCGCAGTCGATGGAGCGTATGTGGTGGACGGCCTTTCCTTTGAAAGCGGATCGATGCTTCTCTCCGATGGCGGAGGGGTTCTCACTCTTTCCAGCGGAACCATCGCGGTAGCGGCCGCTGCCGACGCCGGAATCGCGGGGGTGCTCGGGGGCACGGCGGGGCTGACCAAGACCGGAGCGGGCCGGCTCTCGCTGCTGGCCGCATCGACCCACGACTACGGCGGCGCCACGCTCGTGCAGGAGGGAGAACTCGCGGTGGACGGAACCATCGACGGCACCTCCTCCGTGACCGTCTCCTCCGGCGCGGTGCTTTCGGGGATCGGCACCATCCATTCATCGGTCACCGTTTCCGGAAGCCACAGCCCCGGCAACTCACCCGGGATCCAGACCGTCGATGGAAACCTCACCTACGCGGGTGGTGCCGACATCCTCTGGGAACTCACCGCGAATTCCACCGAGGGACGCGGGACTTCGTACGACGGCATCGATGTCACGGGGACGCTCGACTTCAGCGGCCCGACCTTGCTGGACCTGGCCTTCAATACCCAAGGCAGTTCGGTGGATTGGGATGACGCGTTCTGGGCCGCGGACATCACCGGCACCGCGGGATGGAGGATTTTCGATCTCGGTGCGGGCGCTGTTCTCAATCTCGTCAACCTCTCCATCGCCGCCGGGGACTGGCTGGACTCCGCAGGCGGGGCGCTCTCCGCCGCACGACCCGGTGCGGGGTTCAGCGTGGTTCAGTCCGGCAACGACCTCTACCTCAACTACGATGTGGTCGAGCCCGTTCCCGAGCCGGCGATCACGACACTCCTCGCGCTGGGATGCCTGCTCTCGGCGCGGAGACGGCGGCGCGCTTCATTCCTCGACCGGTAGGGCGCGCGGAGCGGAATCCTCCGCCTCCTCCACCGGGATCGCGCGCAGCGGAATGTCCTCCACATCCTCGACGGCCACCGCCTTGAGCACGGCCTCTTCCCCTTGCTCGTTGACCGCCATCGCCCGCGCGGGATGAATCGGGCAGAGATCGTCCTGCGCCGGCGCGATGTCGGCGGCCACCTCCTCGGTCCGCGCCGATCCCTCTTCACGACAGCCCGAGGTCGCACGCTTTCCGGAAAGGTGGCACAGCTCGATGCTCAGCAGTTGTTTCCTGCCGTGGAGCAGACCCGCCTTGTAGCCAAGACGGTCCGCCGCCTTCATGATCTCCACCCAGACCGGCAGGGAAAGGGTCGATCCGTATCCACGATGGACCGTGGTGCGCGGGGTGTCGAAGCCCACCCATACCGCGCAGGTGAGCGATGAGGTATAGCCCGTGAACCACGCGTCGCGGAACGCGTTGGTGGTCCCGGTCTTGCCGCCGCAGGGCCGCTCGAATCCCATGCGTCGCATCGACGCCGCCGTACCGCGCTCCGCCACCTCCTTGAGGATGCGCGAGACCGCGGTCGACGAGTCCTCCGAAGCCGCCTCGGTGCTCAGCGGCAGCGTCTTGTAGAGGACATTGCCGTCGCGGTCCTTGATCTGCGAGATCAGGAAGGGCCGGCAGCGCTGGCCGCCGTTGGGAAAAATCGAGTAGGCCGTCACCACCTCCCAAGGCGATGCTTCCCAGGAACCGAGAAACGAGGATGGATTCAGCGGCATCTTGGTGGTGAAACCGACGCTGGCGGCCACCTTGCCGACCTTCTGGAGTCCCGCGTGGTTGCCGACGCGCACCGACATCGTGTTGCGCGAGCGCACCAGACCGTAGGATGCGGGGTGGATGCCGCCGAAGGTGCCGTCCGAGTTGCGCGGACGCCAGGTGCCCGCGCCCTTGATCTCGCCCGGGTTCAGCGGACCGTCACTCACCGGACTGTCCGGATCGAGACCGGAATCAAAGGCCGCGAGGAACACGAAGGGTTTGAAAATCGAGCCGATCTGCCGTTTTGCGTCGGTGGCCCGGTTGAACGGGGATTCGCCCGCATCGCGACCGCCCACCACCGCCACTACTCCGCCGGTGCGGTTTTCCAGCACCACAGCCGCGCCCTGCACATAGTCCGGCGTGCCGCGGGACGCCTCGTCCCTCGCGAGCCATGCGGCGCGCGTCGGATGGCGGTAGCCGGGCGAGCGCTCCAAGGAGCGGAGGCGGTCCTCGAGCGCCTGCTGGGCCTTGTCCTGGATGCGGCTGTCGATGGTCGTAATGATATCAAGTCCTCCCAATTCGATATCTTCTTTCTCGAGAATGATCTCCAGGTCGCGGCGGATGGCCTCCATCGCGTAGGACTCGCGCGCGATGCGCCTGGCCTCGGGACGGACCGTCACCGTCTCCGTCTTGGCTGCATCCGCCTCTGCGCGCGTGATCACCCCGGCGGTGACCATGCGCTCGAGGGTCGTGTCGCGTTCCCGCATCGCCGCATCGATCGAGCGGAACGGATTGAACGAATCCGGACCGCGCACGATGCCGGCGAGAAGCGCCGATTGCGAAAGGCTGAGTTCCTCCGGGTGTTTCTCGAAGTAGATGCGCGAGGCCTCGCCGATCCCCTTGATCTGGCGACCCCAGTTGATCTGGTTGATGTAGGCTTCGAGGATGTCGTCCTTCTTCATGGCGCCTTCGAGGCGGATCGCGATGGCGATTTCCAGCAACTTGCGGTCGAGTTGCCGCGGAAGGTCGCCGCGCTTTTCGCCGCGCTTGAGTTGGAACACATCGGAGACGAGTTGCTGCGTGATGGTGGAGGCTCCCTCGCGTTTGCCCTGGTAGTTGCGGATGGCGGCGCGGACGATGCCGAGCGGGTCGATGGCGCCGTGGCGGTAGAAGCGCTCGTCCTCGCGGGCGAGGATCGCCTTGCGGAAATGTCCGGAAACCTGCCGGAGCGGGACGATCGATCTCTTTTCACCGTGGATGCGGCCGATTTCCACGCCCGAGCGGTCGTAGACGATTGATCGTTCGGGCATGGCATGGACCTTGCCGAGGTCGTACTGCCGCGCGCGCAGACTGTAGGGAATCGCCAGCAGTACCAGCGCGTAGAGTGCGGCCACCGCGGGAAAGCCGGCGAGACGCGCAAAGAACCGCAGGGGTTGCCGCAGCGGACGCGTGACGAGGGCGAAGAGATGGAAGGGCCAGAACAGGAGCAGCGATCCCGTTCCGGGAGTCCGCCTCCGCGGCGGATCCTTCCGGCGGTTTCCGTCGTCTGCCTTGTCCCGTCGTGCCATTGTCGGGGCCATTCTACCCGGGAGGGGGCGGCAATCCATTCGCGATTTTGCCGGATCGCTCTTTCCGTGCGCTTTCCGGTTGCGCCTCGTGCGGGCAGGCCCGAGATTCCGCCGCGGCCGCCCGCGAACGATGAAGAAGAACTACCTCCGCCTCGTCCGCCTCGCGTACCGTTCCCTGCGCCACCCGCACCTGAGGGACCGCCCGTGGTGGCAGGCCTTCGTGCGGAAGATCACCGACCGGCAGCTCTGGATCCCCTGCCGCGATACGGTGGCATCGGGCCTGGCCATCGGGCTATTTTTCTCAATGGTGCCGGTCGTTCCCCAGTCGATCCTCGCCGCCGCCCTTGCAATGCGGGTGCGCGCGAATGTCGCGGTAGCGATCGCGTCTTGTTTTTTCAGCAACCCCTTCACCAATGTCCCGATCTGGATCGTCCAAATCCGGTTGGGTCAGTGGTGCCTCGACACCTTTCCGCTTCCGGTGCCGCACTTTTTGGAAAAGGTCCACACCACCCTGCCCGGAATCGGTCCGGCGTCGGTGGCCGGGTTCATCGTGGGCTTCATGGCCACGGGCGTGTTGCTTGCCTTGTCCGCGTTTCCCTTGGTCCACATGTTCTCGCGCCTGATGCCGCACCACCTTCCGGTGCGCACGCGCCATCAGCGCTCGGAGGCACGGCGCTTGCACCGGCGGACCGATCCCGCGTGATCGCGCGGACTTGTCGCGGTCCGGGGCTTCCGTGATCACGGCGTGGCGGGCGGACGGCGGCGGCACGATGTTGTGTGCGGAAAGGGTGCCGGACATGAAGACGGATGACTTGGAGGAATTGGAGCGGATCGTGATCGGCTTGAGCCGCGCCGGAACGGAGATGGGGCGAATCGACGAGGAAATTTCCAAGATCGGTCCGCCGGCCTCGCAAGCTTTGGGCGGGCGTTTGCGCGCTTTGCAGGTCGAGAAAAAAGCCTTGCGGCGCAATCTCCGCGAGCTTGGAGATGCGCGCACTCCCAACGCCGGGCGGCGCAAGCGGTCTGCGGAGCGTTTGATCGATCACATCCGCAACGAGGAAAACGAACTGCGTCACGAGGCCGGCTTCCTGAAACGGGCGCCCGCCACCAGCAGCGAATGGGTGGTGCGTGGCGCGATGGGGTTGGTCGGCTTTTTCGGCAAGGGCTGGCGACGCCTGCTTCGCGGCAGACATCCGCTCGGCACCTCCGCCTTCGTCAATCATAGTTGCCGCGATCTCTTCGGCAGGGACGATGTACGCTGTGCCGTCAGTCACCGTCGTTCGTCTTCCCCGGAGCAGGGACGGCGGGCCTGACCTCGCGAGCGGATGCGCCTTGCTCCTCCTCGCGGAGCACGATGGCAAGCGGAGCACCCGAGAGATCTTCCGCAGACGCGTTCCTGTGGGTCGAGACCGTGGCACCGGGATCGAGCCGGTCGAAGGCTTGGTCGGCATAGCCGGGGCCGATGTCCACCCCGTCGCACGCGCGGATCTCGAAGTGCAGGTGCGCCGGGTAGTTTCCGTTTGCGGTTCCCACCGATCCGATGCGCTGTCCGCGCGCGACGAGGCTGCCGACCGGCACCTCGATCTGATGGAGATGGGCATACATGCTTTGCAGCAGCGATCCATCCGCGATGCGATGGGCGAGCACCAGCGTCCCGCCCCAACCGGGGGAAGGCTCGCCGGAGTAGACCACCAGCCCATCGGCCGCCGCACGCACCGGATCGCCGAGGTCGGTATCCATGCCGCCGATGCCGTTGAGATCGTCGCCAAGGTGCTTTCCGCCGCGCTTGTCATTCATTTCGAGGAACCCTTGGGCGTTGTACGAGAAGCCGCCGTGCTCGGTGCCGAGCGGGGGATCAAAGCGTGTCGCCAGCGGGATCCTTGCCCGGTCCCATGCGGAAAACAGGTGAAGCCGCGCATCGCGTTCCCTCCCCGCGGCAGCTGAAGGCGGGGCGTCATCGTCCTGGAATCCGATCCGCGGCACCGGCCGCGTTTTGCCACCGAAGACCAACACCAGCGCGATGATGAGCACGGCGAGGGCCAGTACCAGCAAAGGGCGCCAAGCGGTGAGCGCACGCGTCATGCCCTCACATTGCGCGATCCGCGCGCGGCGCGCAAGCGGCGGGTGCTCCGTCAGAGTTTCACCGCCAGTCGGGCGCGCGGCTCCGGTCGGAAGCGGGCGCAGGCGGCGATCTGGGAACGCCGGTGGATCCCGGCGAGCAAGCCCACCGCGCAGAGGCTGAACACCAGGCTTGTGCCGCCGTAACTCACGAAGGGCAGCGGCAGGCCGTCATTGGGAAACACCGCGGTGGTCACCGCGATGTTGACGATGGCGGGCACCACCAGAACCGCCGTGAGGCCGATGGCAAGGCAGCGGCTGAACGGGTCCCGCGCCTGCATCGCAATGCCGCAGCCCGCCACGGCAATCACCACATAGGCAAGCACCACCCCGAGCGTGGCGGCCAGACCCAGTTCCTCGCCCACCACCGGGAAAATGAAATCGATGTGCGCGTAGGTGAGGGTCCCGAACTTCTCATGGCTGTTGCCGAGCCCGACCCCGGTGGGTCCGCCGTTGCCGAGGGCGAGCAGCGCGCGCCACTGCTGCATGCCGCGGCCGAGTTGGTGCACCGGGTTCTCGAGGTCGAGCCACGCCTCGATGCGTGCCCAGCGGTTCTCATTGCTTCGCACGAAGAGCGCGGCGAGGGTCCCGGCAAGTATTCCGGTAGGGAACAGCAGCACCAGCCGGGTGCCGATGCAAAACATCACCGCCCCCACGGCCACACCCAGCGAGAGCGCGGAGCCGACATCTGTTTCCACCGCGATCAGCCCCAGCGGCACGCCCGCGATCAGGCATGGAATCGCAAAACCTCGCCAAAAGGTGCGCGTCTCCGTCTGCCAGCGGGCGAACCATGCCGCAAGGCAAAGCATCACCACCACCTTGGCCAGCTCCGAGGGTTGGAAGCGGCCGATCACTGGAAACTTGATCCAGCGGTTCGATCCCAGTTCCGGAGCGGCGACGCCGGGAACAAAGCAGAGCGCAAGCAGGGCGCAGGCCCCGACGAAGAGATACGGCGCGCTGCCGCGCAACAGGTTGGCCGGAGCGCGGGCCGCCACCCCCGCGCCGACCAGCCCCACCACCAGCATGAAGGCCTGCCGCTTCACGAAGTGGTTGGGATCCTCCACTCCCTTCACCCATGCCGAAGTGCTCGCAAGCATCACCAGGCCCAGCCCGATCAGGGCGACCACCGCGATGAACAGGATCGCGAAAGTGTACTTGGGAAGGTTGCGGAGCATCGGTTGCGGGGAAACGATTCAGGATCCGGGGATATTGAGCCGGGCACCGGCCTTGAGCTTGGAGGGATCACTGATGCCGTTGGCCTTCATCAACGACTCGCGCGAGACCTTGTGGCGTTTGGCGATCGTCCAAATGCTGTCGCCGGATTTCACCACATGAATTTTCCCGGTGAGTTTGACCGTTGCCTCTTCCCCCTCCTCGGGCACCGGCACCGCGCGGGGCGGGGCTGCGACGGTCACAAGGCCCTCGTCGCCTACGGGGGTCGCGACGGCGGCGGTGGTGACGGTCGTCGTCGCCGGAGCGGCGGCCTGCGCCGGCTCTTGCGCCGGTTGCGCGGCGGGCTCGGCGGCCTGCGCGGGGATGCGCAGCACGAGGCCGGGTCGCATTTCGACATGGCCGTTGGTCGCCTGCAGAGATTTCACATCCACATTTTCCGCCTCGGCGACCGAGGCGTAGGTGTCTCCCTGGCGGGCGACCCGGTAGCTCTGGACCGCGGAGTCGGGCACGGTTTCCGGTTCGGGCGCTTGCTCGACGGCCGTCTCCACTGTGGCTGCGCCGCCGCCCGCGTTGAGGAAGCGTTGGTGGAAGAAGATCAGGCCCACCGCCACGATGTGGAACAGGAAGATGATCACGAGGGCGCGCGCGATATTGGCGGTACCGTCATCATCGCCATCGGGTGCGGCGACCGCTCCTGCGGCGACGCGTTGTTTGCGGCTGCGGGTGACCGCGCTGAGCCGCCGGAACAGTCCCCGGGGGACCGGCTTTCTTTGGACAGGCAGTGGGTTTGGTTTCATGGGATGTCGGTTGTGGTTGCGGAGTTTCATGGTGGTTCGGAAATCAGGACAGCTGGTGGACGATGTCGCGGAACACATCGCCGCGCTGGGCGTAGCCGGTGAACTGGTCGAAGGAAGAGGTACCCGGCGAGAGCAGCACCACTGAACCCGACGGCGCGCGGCTGCGTGCCGCACCGACCGCGTCGGCGAGGGTCGATACAGCCTCGGAAGGCACTGCGGCGGCGAAGAGACCGGCGAGCGGTTGCGCGATCTGGCCGAAGGTGATCGTGGTCAGCGCCTTTTCGCGCAGCAGCGGCAGCACCGGGGTATAGTCGAGACCCTTGTCCTTGCCGCCGGCGATCAGCACCACCGGGCGTGTTTGAGAGCGCAAGGCGCTCTCCAGCGCGTGGAGGTTGGTGGCTTTGGAATCGTTGAGGTACTCCACTCCGTCGAGGGTGCGGATCCACTCGCAGCGGTGGGGGGGCGAACCGCATCCCTGCAAGGCCTCGCGCGCGATGGCCGGCGCAATGCCGAGGGCGGTGCAAGCGGCGATGGCCGCCATCGCGTTCTCGGCGTTGTGAAGTCCGCGCAATTTGGTTTCCGCGGCGAGATCCATCACCACCGCCGCGCCGTGGCGCAGCACCGTGCCGTCGGAAAACCAGTCGGCCCCCGGATCCGTCGTCGAGAAAGTCACCACCGGCGAGGACAGCGGCCGGATGTCTTCGCCCGCGCGCAGCACCGCGGTCTGCTCCGGACCGGTGTTGAGGAAGATGCGCAGCTTCGCGTTGCGGTAGGACTCCACATCCGGATAGCGGTCCATGTGGTCCGGAGCGAAATTGAGCCAGACCGCAACATCCGGCCGCAGGTGGCGGATGGTCTCGAGTTGGAAGGAACTCAGCTCGAGCGCCACTGCGGCGGGCGGCGCGGGATCCATCACGACTTCCGCCAGCGGCGTGCCGAAATTTCCGCAGGGGGTGCCGCCGAGTCCTGCGTGGGCGAGAATGCGCGCCACCAGCGCGGTGGTGGTGGTCTTGCCGTTGGTGCCGGTGATGCCGACCATCTTTCCCCGGTAGAAGCGCGAGGCCAGTTCCGTTTCGCCCATGAGTTCCCCCGCCTTCGATGCAAAGGCGCGCACCAGCGGCCCGTGGGTGTCGATGCCCGGGCTCACCACGAGAAACTCGCAGTGCGGCGCTTGATCTGGATCCGCCGCCGCGTGCGGATGACTCTCCACTCCCGCGGGCATTTCCGCGAAGACCTCGGCACCCGCCGAGTCCCAGACCGAGACGCGCGCACCCTCCCGCAAGGCCAATGCCGCGGCCGCCCGGCCGCTGCGACCGGCACCGAGGATGGCGACATGGGTTCCTGCGAGGTTCATGGGGATGGGTTCAGACGATCTTGAGAATCGCAAGTCCTGCGAGGGCGAGCATGATCGAGAGGATCCAGAAGCGGATAATCACCTGGCTTTCATGCCAGCCGAGCAGTTCGAAATGGTGGTGGATGGGCGACATCCGGAAGATGCGTTTCCGGCGGAGCTTGAAGCTGCCCACCTGCAGGATCACCGACATCGCCTCCATCACGAAGACCCCGCCGATCACCACCAGCAGCAGTTCCTGTTTCGTGCAGATCGCCGCGGTGCCGAGTGCGCCGCCGATCGCGAGCGAACCGGTGTCGCCCATGAACACCTTGGCCGGATGGCAATTGAACCAGAGGAAACCGAAGCCCGCCCCCGCCAGCGCCATCAGGAACACCGCAAGTTCGCCGACATGCGGGTTGTGCGGAATCACCAGGTACTCCACCGACATGAAATAATGGCCGGCGAGATACGAGAGCAGCGCGTAAGCCAGCGCGGTGCTGATCGTGCAACCGGTGGCCAGGCCGTCGAGACCATCCGTGAGATTCACCGCGTTGGAGCAGCCGACGATCACCAATGCGAAGAACGGCACCGCCAGCAGTCCGAGGCAGACCAGGGGTTGCTTGAAAAGCGGGAAGCAGACCGCGTCGATGCCGATCGGGTTCCCCTTGCCGAGCAGGAAGCCCTCGCGTCCCGGTCCGCCCGCGCCGAACCCCGAGATCTCCGGTTTCAGGAACAGGAAGGCAGCAGCCACCAGGGCGATGACGAACTGCCAGGCGAGCTTGGCGCGTCCGCTGATGCCGTCGGACTTGCGTTCCTTGACCTTGCGGTAGTCGTCGCAGAAACCGAGCAGGCCGCAGGCCGTCATCGTGCAGGCGCACACCGCCACGAAGGGGTTGAGCGGACGGGCGAAGACCAGCGTGGCCACCAGCACGGAGCCGAGGATCAGGACACCGCCCATCGTCGGTGTTCCGATTTTTCCTCCGTGGAGTTCCGCGAGTTTGTGCACTTCCTCGGCAGTGCGGATCGGTTGTCCCACCTTGAGGGAAATCAGCCTGCGGATCACGCGCGGTCCGGCGAGCAGGGAAATCACAAACGCGAGGATCCCGGCGGCCGCCGCGCGGAAGGTGATGTACTGGAAGAGGTTGAGAAACGAGAACGCATGCGCCCAACCGGGGTTGCCCGCGGCCTTCTCAGCCTCGTGCGCTTGGTACCAGAAATCGTAAATGGCGGGAAACATCAGTTTGCAGGGAATGCCTTGTTCATGACGGTTTCAACCGCGGCGGCGCGGCTTCCTTTGAAAAGAACTGCGTCGCCCTCGCGCACTTGGGCGTTCAGCCAGGCTGCGGCCTCGTCGGCCTGTGCGAACCACGGCGCGTTTCCCGCTCCGCGCGCGATGCCCTCGGCCCCCTCGCCCACGGCGATGAGGGTGAGCCCGCGTCTGGCGGCGAGTTCCCCGGTGGCGAGGTGGGCCGCCGGAGCATGCTCTCCCAGTTCGCCCATGCGGCCGAGAACGATCACGCGCCGCGATCCCCCGGCAAGCGGAGTCTCCGCGAGGGTCTCGATGGCCGCAGCCATGGACTCCGGGTTGGCATTGTAGGTGTCGTCGATGACCGTGACGCCGCGGGAAGTGAAGCGGCGCAAGCGTCCCGAGGTGATGCGCACCGAGGAGAGCGCGGCGGCGATGTCGTCCACCGGCACGCCGAGTTTCCAACCGGCCGCGGCGGCCAGCAGGGAGTTGACCACCATGTGTCTTCCGGGCACCGGCAAGGACACCGCCGCCTCTCCGGCGCCGTCGATCACCAGAGTGAAGTCGGAACCGTCGGCACGGGTGGCGAGATTTTCGGCGCGGACCAATCCGCGACCGTTGCCCACCGGAATGATCGGCGCGCGGCACCGCTCGCGGAAGTACGCGTGGTACTCGCAGCGCGCGGGCAGGAACAGGAAACCCTCCGCCGGCAGGGAGCGGGCGAGCGCTCCTTTCTCCTCCGCGATCGCATCGCGCGATCCGAGGAACTCGATATGGGCGGTACCGATATTGGTGATGATGCCGTAGCCGGGCCGCGCGATGCCGCAGAGCGGCGCGATTTCCCCCGCGTGGTTCATGCCCATCTCCCATACCGCCGCGCCGTGGCTCTCCTCCGTGGCAAGCACCGTGAGCGGCACGCCGATGTGGTTGTTGAGGTTGCCGGCGGTGGCGGAGACCGCGAAGCGCTTGGAAAGGACCGCCGCGGTGAAGTCCTTGGTGCTGGTCTTGCCGTTCGAGCCGGTGATGCCCACCACCGGAATGTCCAGTCGCATGCGCCACCAACGGGCGAGTTTCTGCAAGGCGAGCAGCGGATCCTCGCAAGTGAGCACCGCACGGCCCTCAGGTGCCGGACCCCGCCACGAGCGGACCAGCACCGCGCGCGCGCCCGCCTCCAGCGCGGCGGCCGCGAACGAGGATCCGTCGAAGTTCGGTCCGCTGAGCCCGACGAACAGGCAGCCTTCGGGCAGCTTGCGCGAATCGGTGGAAACCGCTCCGGAAAGCAGCGTGTCCGTGCTCCCGGCGGCGAGGGTCGCGCCGGCGGCATCCGCGGTCTCTGCTGCGGTGAGGGATTTCATCGGTTGGAGGCGATGGACTCGGCCCGTTCCTTCAGGGCCTTGTACGCGTGCTTGCGGTCGTCGAAATCGATGGTGTGGTCGGAGAAGGTCTGGGTGGTCTCGTGGCCCTTGCCGGCGATGAGCACGATGTCGCCGGAGAGTGAGTGGCGGATCGCATGCGAAATCGCCTCGGCGCGGTCGGCGATGCGGAGGTGGCCGGTGGAGGGCATCCCCTTCTCGATGTCGGCGATGATTGCCAGCGGATCCTCGGCACGCGGATTGTCGGAGGTGACGATGCAGGCATCGCTGAGGCGGGCCGCGGCGGCACCCATCAAGGGGCGTTTGGCCCGGTCGCGCGAACCACCGCAACCGAACACCGTGATCAGGCGGCGCGGGTTGAGTTCCTTGAGCGTGCGGCAGGCGTTTTCGAGTGCGTCGGGGGTGTGCGCATAATCGACGAAGACCGTGGTGCCGCCGGCATTGCCGACCTGCTCCATGCGACCGGGCACCTGCGGGGCCTTGGCCAGCGCGGCCACCGCCTCGCGCGGGCTGATGCCGCAGGCAGCGGCGGCGGCGATCGCGGCAAGCAGGTTGTGGACATTGAAGCGGCCGATCAGCGGCGCGCGCACGAGGTAGGTTCTTCCCTTGGCGGCGAGTTCGAATTCCATGCCGCGCGGGTTCTGCCGCACATTGTTGGCGCGGTAGTCGCAACCGGTGCCGAATCCGTAGCGGAGCAGCGGCATCCGTCCCGCGAGTTCGGCGGCGAGGCGCGTGCCGTAGGCATCGTCGGCATTCACCACGGCGACCGGTTTCTTGCCGAGAGGATCCCGTGCCAGTGCGTGGAACCACGAGGCCTTCGCCTCAAAATAGGCATCCATCGTGCCGTGGTAATCGAGGTGGTCTTGGGTCAGATTGGTGAAGACGCAGGCGTCGAAGCCGGTGGCGGCGACCCGTTGCTGGTGGATGCCGTGGGAGGAAACCTCCATCGCGGCGCCGCGGCAGCCGTGGTCGCGCATGCGGGCAAACAGCGCCTGCAGCTCGCCCGGAGCCGGGGTGGTGTGCGAGGATGGTTGCGCGCTTTCCCCGTCGTCGGTGAGCACCGTTCCGATCAGGCCCGCGCGATGCCACGCGGTTTTCATGATGTGGTGGATCAGGAACGCGGTGGTGGTTTTCCCGTTGGTTCCGGTCACGCCCGCGAGCGAGAGCGCCCGCCACGGATCCCCCTGCAGCAGCGAAGCCGCCATCGCGAGAGCACCGCGCGAGTCGGGCACCTCGATCCATCCGATCTCCGGCGGGAGATCCTCGGGCGGCGCCTGCTCGGCGATCACCGCTGCCGCGCCCGCGGCGAGCGCCTGCGGGATGAAGTCGTGACCATCGGCCGATCCGCCGCGCAGCGCGGCAAACAGCGTTCCGGGAGCCACCTCGCGCGAGGAGGCCGTGACCCGCCCGACGTCGCAGCCTGCGGATCCGTGAAGCACGGCACCGGGCAGTTTGCGTGCGATGTCGCCGGCGGTCATGATTTCGGGGCCGAGGCCAAGGGGATCGCCTTGGGATCCGAAGGCGGGATGTTCAGGTAGGTGGCCGCGCGCGCCGCGATGCGTCCGAAGGCCGGCGCCGCGATGGTGCCGCCGTAGCGGCTCACCTTGGTGGTCTTGGGATCGTCGATCACGACAATCCCGACGAAGGCAGGTTTGTCGGCGGGCATCATGCCGGCGAAGGACACCGTGTAGCTGTTGGCGAGGTAGCCTCCCTTCGGATTGTGGCGGCGGGCGGTGCCGGTCTTGCCTGCGACATCGTAGCCCGGCACTGCGGCGAGGGTTGCGGTGCCACCCGGCTTGGTCACCTTGAGAAGGGCCTCCCGCATCTTGCGCGCCGTTTCCGGGCGGATCACCTCGGCCTTCACCTCGTCGGGGAAACTCTCCACCACGGTTCCGTCGTTGGCCACCAGCGCCCGCACGAGGCGCGGACGCCGCAGCCGGCCGTCGCCCGCGATCACCGAGTAGGCGCAGGCCATCTGCAGCGGGGTGACATTGAGGGCGTAGCCGTAGCTCGCGCGGGAGAAATCCACCGGGTTGCCCGAGTCGCGCACGATCCCGGAGCTTTCGCCGCAGAGGTCGATCCCGCTGCGCCGACCGAAGCCCCAATGGTGCACATACCGGTAGAAGCGTTTTCTCCCGAGCATCTTGGCGAACTTGTAGGCGCCGATGTTGCTCGATTTCACCAGCACGCCCTCGAGCGAGAGGCTGCCGTAGGCATGGTGGTCCGGCACGCGCACCGCTCCCTCCACCAGCATCCCGTTGTGACAATTCACGATGGTGCCCGGTTTGGCGAGTTTCTCCTCCAGCGCGGCGGCCGTGGCCACGATCTTGAAGGTCGAACCCGGCTCATAGACCGCCTGGGTCGCGAAATTGAAACCATTGGTGGCGATGTCGTCACGCCGGTTGAGGTCGAAGTGCGGGCGACTGGCGAGCGCCAGCACATCGCCGTTGGCGGGATCCATGAGCACCACCGCGCCGCGCACCGCCTCGAATTCCTTGAGGCATGCATCGAGCTCCTCTTCGACGATCGCCTGCAATCCGATGTCGAGCGACAGCTGCACATTGAGTCCCGCGCGCGGCGGCAACAGGCTCGATGAGTTTCCGGGCACCACCAGTCCGCGCGCATCGCGCAGGTGTTCGCGCCAGCCGTCGCGTCCGGCGAGAAAGGATTCCATCGACGACTCGATGCCGAAGCGCCCCAGCACCTTGGCCTCGGGCTTGCCGTCTTCACCGATTTCAGCCACTTCGCCGGTGAAGCCGATCAGGTGGCTGGCAAGTTCGGGTGCGGTGTACCAGCGCTTGATCGAGTTTTGGAAGGCGATGCCCTGGATCCAGTTGCGGTCGACGGCGCTGCGGAGTTGGTCGGCGACATCCTCGGGGAGTTCCTTGGTCACGGGCTGCCATTTGGCCTTGCCGCCGGTGAGGCGCTCCCGGAGTTCCTCGCGGCGCATTCCCAACGGGCGGGCGAGCACGGAGACCGCGTGATCGAGGTGGTCCGCCACGATTGCGGCCGTGTCTTCGCGGGCGAGGATCTCGGTGCGCAGGGTATGAATGCGGCGGCGCCGGGCAGCGGGATCGAGCGCGTCCCAGCCGGGCTCGGCCGAGGCGATGCGGCAAGCCACACCGTAGGCCGCGAGCTTCGGATCATTGAGATGGTTCTTGTCGACGAAGACCGTGGTGACCGGGATGCTTTTGGCGAGAGGTTCCTCACGGCGGTCGACAATCATGCCACGCAGGGCGGGGAGTTTCTCGACGCGGTGGAAGGCCTTGCGGGAATCGGCCGCGTAGCGCTGGCGGTCGAAGCACTGGATCTGCATGAGGCGCCCGGAGAGGGCGCTGAGAGCGGCGACCAGAAGGGTGCAGATGAAGATGCTGCGGTTCTGGAACGAGGATGGGTTCACGGGTCGGTTCGCAACGGAAATCTACGGCACGGACGAGACGACGCCGTGATCCGCCGCGGAGTCGTCCGGACCGGCCTCCTCCACCGCCGAGAGCGGGATGGGCCTGAGTTTCGATCCGTTCTCCGCAAGTTGCTTGCGGATGGCAAAGCGGTTGAGCAACTGGTCCATGCGCATCTCGGTGGTGCGGATCTCGAGGCGGCATTGCTCGACGCGCTTTTCCACGGCATCGATGTCGCGCCGGATTTCCACCTGGCGGTTCTTGCTGATCGCGTATCTCACGCCGCCGGCGGCCGCGAGGATGACGAACACCACCGCCGAACAGGTCATCCACAGTGTGGCCGGGGACTTGTTGGGATCGCGGGGCCGGTTCATGGCGGCGAGGGCAGGGTTCTGGCGACGCGCAGTTTTGCGCTGCGTGCGCGCGGGTTTGCGGCGGTTTCCGCATCGCCGGGTTTGACGGCCTTGCGGGTGAGGACCTCGAGGAAACGGTGCGGGTTCGGCCGGGGTTCGGGCCAGCCGGCTTGGTCGATGAGGGGCGCCGAGTGATCCCGGAGGAAGCGTTTGACCATACGGTCCTCCAAGCTGTGGAAGGTGATCACCAGCAGCAGGCCGCCCGGCTTGAGGATGCGCGCCGATTGCTCCAAGGCACGCGCGAGCGAATCGAGTTCCGCATTGGCTGCCATCCGCAGCGCTTGGAAAGTGCGGGTGGCCGGGTGGGTGCGTCCCTGGCGGCCGCCGACCGCGGATTCGACGCAGCGGGCGAGGTCGAGCGTGCCGGTGAAGGGTTTCTCCGCGCGGCGGCGCACGATTGCGGCGGCGATGCGGCGCGCGCGGGGTTCCTCGCCGAGTTCCGCCAGCGTGCGCGCAATGCGTTGCTCGTCCCAGGTGTGGACGATCTCCGCGGCGCTGAGGCCAGTGCCCGGGCCCATCCGCATGTCGAGCGGACCATCCGCCCGGAAGGAAAAGCCGCGCGAGGGGGTGTCGAGCTGATGCGAGGACACACCGAGATCAAGGAGGATTCCGTCGGCGCGCCTCCCGTCGCGGATCGCAGGTGCTTGATCGAGATCGGCGAAGTTTCCCTCCCAAGTGGTGAAGCGGTCGCCGAATCGGGAAAGGCGGCGCCGCGCGTGAGCGAGTGCCTCGGGATCGCGATCAATGCCGAGCACCTCGGCACCTGCGTTCAGGAAGCGTTCGCTGTGCCCGCCGCCGCCGAGGGTGCCGTCGATGATGAAGGATCCGGGTGCGGCCGACATCCATTGATCGGTTTCTTCGGCAAGTACCGGCAGGTGGTAGTCGGGCAGCTCCTGCGGGGTTGCGAGGGTGTGGACAGGCGTCCGCGCCGGCAACCAGCCAGAAGCGGCGCGAACGCCCGTCGGTCCGGAGAACGGATGCCTCGTCCCGGAGGCAGCCGTCCGCCAAAATTTTGGGAACTGCCGTGTCCGCATCGCGAGCCAACCGGCGGCGCGAGGACCGGGCTGCAGCGGGGACCCATCGGCGGATCCCCGGTTGAATCCAAGGGACGGATGCCGCGCCGGCAACCAGCCAGAAGCGGCGCGGACATCCGTTCCGGAGGATCCGCGGCATCCTGTCCCGGGATGGCATGCGGATCCGAAAGAGAACACCGCGCCGGCTTCCTCGCGCAGCCGCGCCAGCAAGGGCAAGGCAGGGCAGGTGGCGGCGGCGGCGGACATGTCGGGTGGTTCGTGAGGTCGGTTCGTGGTTTAGAAAATGCCCAGCTCGTCCTCGGCCTCCTGACGGGTTTCGATTTCGAGCAAGGTTTCGAAATTCGGTCCGCTCCAGATCTCGAAGTGGATGCCGCGGCCGGCAAGCACCACAGGGCCCTCGGCGCGGATGCCCGCCTTCTCGCTCAGGTCCTTGGGAACCAGAAGCTTTCCTTGGTCGTTGAGCGCGGCCTCGCGGCAGAGCATGGCGAGGCGGCCCAGCAGCGCGGTTTGTTCGGCGGGAGGCTTGCCGCTTCCGCGTACGAGCCTCACGCGCTCCTCGATGGCGGCCTGACCCAAAACTTTCACCACCGGCATCCCGTGGGCCTTGGAGAACAGCAGGTGCAGCGGCCCCCCGCCCTTCGGCCGCCACGCCGAGGGAACGGACACCCGGAATTTGGCGTCCATTTTGTAGGGGTGAAACCCCTTGTGCCG
This sequence comes from uncultured Luteolibacter sp., assembly GCA_964569415.1. Lineage (GTDB taxonomy): Bacteria > Verrucomicrobiota > Verrucomicrobiia > Verrucomicrobiales > Akkermansiaceae > Luteolibacter. The sequence continues at coordinate 19,087 of CAZMUK010000022.1, forward strand.
TTGCAAATCGTCGATCATCACCTGCCGGACCCGCGCCCGTGGGAGTTTGGTACACTAAAACACACTGAGTACTCAAGGAAAATCGAGTCAGCCTAAACTTTTTTTCTAATCGTTGATTTACAATGGTTTACATCAGTATTTTGCGGAAAGATTTCTCTATTTCTTGGCGGATTTTGGGCAATAATCCGAAGTTTTTAAAATTTTTATCCTGGATTTTGTGAAGGATTTGCCCGTGTCGACTTCGACGGTGTACTGAAAGCGGAATCTCGGAAGCGCGGGTGTACTCGGGCGGGATGGCGCGGAAAATGTGCCTTTGACCGAGGGCCGCGCTGCCTCCAGATTCCGGCGTGGCGTTTTCGGGGGAGTTCGACCGGTTGATGGAGAGGCCCACGGCGCGCATGCTGCGGTTCCGTGACTTGCTGGACGAAGAGGCCGGGCCTCCGCTGGAGGCGCTGGCGCGGGAGAGCCGGGAGATCACCCGGCGCCACTTCGGAAGGACGATGCGCTTGTTCGCGCCGCTGTACCTCTCGAACGAATGTATTAACAATTGCAGATATTGCGGATTCTCGCGCGATGCGCAGATCCTGCGCACGACGCTGCGCGTGGGACAAGTGGTTGACGAGGCGAAGCATCTGCATGCGCTCGGCATGCGCAACCTGCTGCTCGTTGCCGGCGAGCATCCGCGTTTCGTATCGGAGGGATATCTTCAGGAATGCGTGCGCGAACTCCGCGGCTTCGTGCCGGGCATCTCGATCGAGGTGGGTCCGATGGAAGACGCGCAGTACGCGGAGATCGTGGCGCACGGAGCCGAAGGATTGGTCGTCTATCAGGAAACCTACGATCGCGCGCGCTACGCGGAGCTGCACACCGCGGGACCGAAGAAGGATTTCGACTGGAGGCTGGATTGCCCGGAGCGCGCGTATGCCGGAGGCTTCCGCCGCATCGGCGTGGGGGCTTTGTTCGGACTCGCGCCGTGGCGTCACGAGGCGATGGCGCTCTGCGCGCATCTGGAGCATCTGCTGCGCCATTGCTGGAAGGCGGTGTTCACCGTATCGCTGCCGCGCATGCGTCCGCACGCGGGCAACCACCTCTTCACGCCACAACGGGAACACCTGCTTTCCGACCGCTCGTTCGTCCGCATCCTCTGCGCCCTGCGCGTCGTGTTTCCCCAGACAGGCATCGTGGTGTCCACCCGCGAACCCGCCCGCTTGCGCGACGCGGTGTGCACGCTGGGTGTCACCCACATGTCCGCCGGCGCGCGAACCGAACCGGGCGGATACACCGGCGCCGGATCCGACGACCTCCACCTCACCGTGCGCGGACGGCGGGTGGAACTCGGGGAATCCGCCTGCGCGCGCAAGGCCACCGGCCAGTTCGAGATCGATGACAACCGGCCGGTGCACGAGATCCGCCGAATGCTGGAAGGGCAGGGGCTGGACCCGGTCTGGAAGGACTGGGACGAAGCCATCCTGACGCCAGTGGCTGCCGGCTGATCGCCCGAGGACCGGCCGCGCAACGCGATTTTTGGCTTTCCTTCGCAGGTCGCTCTCCCGCAGTCTGACCCGCGCCAGCGGAAATGGTGGTCGTAGCTCAGCGGTAGAGCCCCGGATTGTGATTCCGGTTGTCGCGGGTTCGAATCCCGTCGATCACCCCATCCCTTCCATCGGGCCACGAAGGCCGGGCGGGCGGGAAGGAAGCCCTGGGTCTTCCCATGCAACCTCTCGAGGCAAGGATCCGTTACAAGTTCCGCAACTCGCTCCTGCTCGCGGAGGCGTTGACCCACCCGAGTCTTTCCTACGAGTCGCAACGGCCGAATTTCGACAACCAGCGGCTGGAGTTTCTCGGCGATGCGGTGCTGCAGTTGGTGGTGACCGAGGAGCTGTTCCGGCGCTTTCCCGCAATGCCGGAAGGCTCGCTCACCAAGATGCGCTCCCGCCTGGTCTCGCGCCGCGCACTGGCGAGGTTTGCGATGGCGGTGCGGCTGGGCGATTATGTGATGCTCGGCAAGGGCGAGGAAGCCAGCGGCGGAAGAAAGCGGCTCTCGACCCTCGCCGACGCGCTTGAGGCGCTGATCGGCGCGGTATATCTCGACGGCGGAAGAAAGCAGGCGCGCGATCTGGTGCTCTCGTTGCTCGACGGGGAAATGGAGGCGATCGCGGAAAGCCCCGGGGAGCGCAACCCGAAGGGAGAGTTGCAGGAGGAACTCCAGGCGATCCATCCCCAGGCGCCATCCTACCGGATCATCGGCGAGAGCGGCCCGGACCACCGACGGGTGTTTCAGGCGGAGGTCTCGTGGTGCGGGCGGGTGCTTGCCACCGGCAAGGGCAAAAGCAAGAAGGATGCAGAGGCGCGCGCCGCTTCGGAGGCATTGCGGTGCCGGGTCTGGGACGACGGAAAAACTGATATCAGTTTATATCAATAAAATGCGGACGGAACAAGGCCCGGCGCGGAGACCGGATCACCTGCCGACGCGGGAGGCGGCGTAGCCGCGCAGGTAGCCGGCGCACTGCGCCACCTCGGCGAGGTTGCCGCGCCAGTTGTGCTCGTACTCGATGCTGACATTGCCCTTGAACCCGTGCGCGCCCACCGCGTCGAGCATCGCGGGAATGTCGAGGATGCCGGTGCCGAAGGGACGGTCGTGGGACCAGCCGTCGATCCGCGCGCGGTCCTTGAGATGGAAGGCCCGGACGCGCGCGGCGTTTTCGCGCACCACCTCCACCGGGTCGAGCCCCGATGTCGCCCAGTGGCCGACATCCGCGCAGAAGCCGAGGGCTTCATGGCGTCCCTCCAGAACCTTGGCCACCGTCTGCGGGTTCCAGAGGGCGGTGGGCTTCGGGTGGTTGTGGAAACACACGGCAATTCCGGTCTCGCGGGAGAGTTTCTCGATCGTGTCGATCGCCTCCACCGACTCGGTGGTGATGGCGGGGATGCCGAGCTTTTGGGCCAGGGAGAAGAACTCGCGCGCCTTGGCTTCATCGGCCGGGATGCGCACAACCCCGAAGTTCACGGCACGCACGCCGCGCCGCTCAAGTTCGTCGCGCACCGCCTGGAGGGCCTTTTCGGGAATGCCCGGCCCGAACTTCAAGTCCTTGAATTCGCCGCCGATGCGTTGGTTGGGGAACAATTCCGCATGGGCCCCTGCCGCACCGGCCATGCCGATGGCCTCCAGCATGCCGAACTCGCGGAACGACCACAGCTGCACCGCGATGGTGAAACCGGCGGCGGTGGCTCCCGCGGCGGGCCGGGACTCGCCGTGCGAGCGCAGCGCCAGCAGTCCGGAAAGGGCGGGTACCATGGTGAAGAGGGATCGGCGTTTCATGCAGGACTCCGTACCATCTCTCCGCCCCGCGGAATTTGCAATCACCTTAAGCCTCTCCCCCACCCGATCGCTCAAGCCCCGACCAGCTGGCTGCGGAAGGCGAGCCAGTCGTCGAGGTTGTTGAGGTTGACTGCATCCGGCAGCGATCCGTCGTCGGCGATTCCGTTGGCTTCGAGGATTGCTTGGCGGATCCCATCCTTGTGATGGTACCCGGCAATGGCCCCGTTGAGTCGGCGTACCATGGCCGGATCGGGTCGGCCGCCGAGTTTTCCTACGATCCACGACTCGCAGCGGGGATAGGTCGGTCTTTCCGCCTCGATGAAGGCCCGGAACTCGTCTGCGGGAATGCCGAGAGCCTCGAGCACCATCAAATCGTACCCGGGCGCCAGCGAGGGATAGTCAGGATGATCCCTGCCGAGCGCCGCAAGCAAGGCCTTCTGCCAAAGCCGCGGAAGGTGGAGAATGCCGAGCGGTCCGGCAACACCGGACGAAATGAGGGGAATGACGGGTTCCATGAGGACAAACTTAGGAAAGCCCTGCCGGTGGTGCAATGCCAAACGGGCCGAAGCTTTCCCACCCGAACCCTCACTGAGCGGAGGAGCGGAAATCGCAGTCCGTAAGAAACGCGCGTGCCTCGCCGACCAAAAATAGGGAACCGGTCACGAGAACCGGATCACCCGATGCGGCGGCCGCGGCACACGCTTCGCCGAAAGTGCCCCACACCGACGCGGGCGGCGCGTCACCGGGCAGCAAGGAGGGTAGGGCGGCGGGCGATGCCGAACGAGGATTGTTGATCGGACAGAAATGGAATGATCCGGCGATCGGGCAAAGCTCGCGCAGGATGTCCGGCAGCGCCTTGTCTGCCGCGGCGCCGAAGACAAGCGCGGCCTTGCGCCCCGGGAACTCCTCCCGCCAGGTCCGGGCCAAGGTCGCCGCGGAATGCGCGTTGTGGGCGCCGTCGAGCACCAGTCCCGGACGGAGACGCTCGAAACGGCCCGGCCAACTCACTTCGGCCAAACCCTGCCGCACAGATTCAACGCGCAGTGCGATCCCCGCCTTGTGAAGCGCGGCCACCGCCACGGCGGCGTTCCACGACTGATGAACCCCGGTCAACGCACAATGATACCCGTGCAGCGGCTCGCTGACGAATTCCAGCGGAGCGCGCCTGCGGTTGGCCTCCTTCTCGATGACAAACGCCGCGGCCGGATCCTGCGGGGAACACACCAACGGCTTGCCCGGCACGATGATGCCGGCCTTTTCCGCGGCAATCTCCTCGAGGGTGCCGCCCAGCCATTGCATGTGGTCCATCCCCACCGGAGTGATCACACACACATCCGCGGGAACCGCCGTTGTCGCATCGAGACGACCGCCCATGCCGGTTTCCAACACCAGGAACTCGCACTCCGTCGCACGGAACCACTGCATCGCCAATGCGAGAGTGATCTCGAAAAAAGTGGGATGCGGATCCAGCCGGGCGCAGATCCTCCGCAGCACCGCAAGCCGCGCGGCACACTCGTCGCGCGGAATCATTTCCCCGTTGACCCGGATGCGCTCGCGGAAATCACACAGATGCGGCGAGGTGAATAATCCGCTGCGCCGGCCGCAGGCGCGTGCGATCGAGTCGATCATCGCGCAAACACTGCCCTTGCCGTTGGTGCCGGCCACATGGATCACCCTGGTGGACGCGGGCGGAAACGCGAGGGCCTCAGCCAGCAGACGACGCGGCCCGTCGAGACCCAGCTTGATGCCGAAGGTCTGGGTCGAAAACAGCCAGTCAAGCGCCTCGTCGTAGCTCATCGCCTCCCGAGATCCATCGCGCGGCGGAGGCAGCTTGCCAAGAGGGGATTGTCACAACCCGCGGTTGACCCCCCGCGGCAGCCGTGCCATCAGGGCCCGGGATGATTTGCGTGCAGAACCTTCGAGTGGAGTTCGGGGCCCGACTGCTGTTCCGGGACCTGTCCTTCACCGTGCAACCGAAGGAGCGGGTCGCCTTCGCCGGCCACAACGGGGCGGGGAAATCCACGCTCATGAAATGCATCGCCGGCATCCTCAGCCCGTCCTCGGGAGCGGTCGTGATGCCCCGAGGCACCCGCGCGGGATACCTGCCGCAGGAAGGCATTCATGTCCGCGGCCGCAGCGTCTGGCAGGAGGCCGAGTCCGCCTTCGGCGAAACAGTGGCCCTGCGCGGGAAAATCGACCTCCTCTCCGCGGAACTCGCCAAGCTCGACCCGCGCTCCTCGCCATACGCGGAGATGCTCGACGAGATCGGCGGACTCGAAATCCGCCTCGACTCGGCACAACCGGAACGCATCAAACCCCGCATCGAGTCGGTGCTCAAGGGCCTCGGTTTCCGGGAGAAGGACTTCGCACGCGATTGCTCGGAGTTTTCCGGCGGTTGGCAGATGCGCATCGCGATGGCGAAACTTTTCCTCGTCGAGCCAGAAGTCCTGCTGCTTGACGAACCGACCAACCACCTCGACATCGGCACCCAGGTCTGGGTGGAACAATTCCTCGCCAACTACCCGGGGGCGATCATCCTGATCTCGCACGACCGCGGATTGCTCGATTCCCTGTGCACGCGCACGATCGCTTTCGCTCACGGACGCGCGGAGGAATACGCCGGGAATTTCTCCTTCTTCGAACGCGAGTCGGCCCTGCGGCGCGAAACCCGCCGCCGCCAATACGAGGCGCAACAGCGCGAGATCGGGGAGATCAAGCGTTTCATCGACCGCTTCCGTGCCTCGGCCAACAAGGCCTCGTTGGTGCAGTCGCGCATCAAGATGCTCGAGAAGATCGAACGCATTCCCGAACCGGAACGCGACGATGCGGTGATGGACTTCACCTTCCCTCCCCCGCCCGCATCCGGCCACCTCGTGGCACGGCTCGACCAAGCCTCGAAGGTCTACGGGACTCTCAAAGTGTTCGAGCGCTTCGACTTCGAAATCAACCGCGGCGAAAAAATCGCGGTGGTCGGTCCCAACGGTGCGGGGAAATCGACCTTTTGCCGGCTGATTACCGGGCAGGAGTCGCCGGATGCGGGAACACACTCCTTCGGGCACAAGGTGGCCGTGTCGTTCTTCTCTCAAAACCACGCCGACGAGCTCGATCCCGCGCGGAGCGTGCTGGAGACGGTGGAAGAGGCCGCTTCACGCGAATCCGCGGCACGCGCGCGCGACCTGTTGGGCTGCTTCCTTTTCCGGGGCGACGATGTCTTCAAGAAGGTGGGGGTGCTTTCCGGCGGCGAGCGGTCGCGGGTGGCGCTCGTCTGCATGCTGCTGCGCCCGGCGAATTTCCTGATCCTCGACGAGCCGACCAACCATCTCGACATGCAGTCGCAGGATGTCCTCCGCCATGCGTTGGCGGGATACGCAGGCAGCGTGGTGATCGTTTCCCACAACCGGTCTTTCCTCGATCCGCTGGTCACCAAGACCCTCGAATTCCGGCCCGGAGAGACACCCCGGCTGTTTGCCGGAAACATCGGATACTATCTGGAAAAGACGGCTGCGGAACAAAGCGCGGCGAAACCCGGCGGCATCCGCGCCGAGGGTTTGTCCGCTCCCGGCCCATCCCCCTCCGCGGGAACTGCCGTGGCGCGTGCAAACCGCAAGGATCAGCGCCGTGCCGAGGCCGAACTGCGCGGGGAACGCAACCGCGTGCTCAAGCCGCTGGAAACCGAACTCGCCGCGCTGGAAGAAAGGATCGCGGGTTTCGAGTCGGCCCAGGTTTCGCTCGCAGCGGCCCTTTCCTCGCCCGACACGGCGGCGGACCCGGGGAAGTTTCGTGAGGTGTCGGAGGCCCTTTCGAGGATCGCGCCGGCATTGGAGGCAAGCTACACGAAGTGGGCGGAACTCTCCGATGAGATCGGCCGACTCAAGGAGAAGCTCGGGGTGGAGAGCTGAAACGGGTGCGCTTTCCTCATTTCCGGATGGATTCCGGGTGAATGGCATGATGGCATCTCGCGTCCCATGAAACGCATGCCCTTTTCCCTCGTTCCCCGGTTGCTGCTTGTCCTCGTCCTGACACTCGGTGCCGCCACATCCGTTGCCACGGGTGAGCCCTGCCGCACGTGCAAGGGATCCGGAACCGGAAACTTCAAGTGCGTACATTGCAAGGGCAGTGGCTTGCGGGGCAGCTTCAAGTGCACCTTCTGCATCGGCCGCGGCATCGGCAAGTGCGCGAGCTGCAGCGGCTCGGGACAGAAGCAGGCGGCCGTCTGCTCTTCGTGCCGCGGCTCGGGCACGGGAAACTTCAAGTGCAACTCCTGCCAGGGCAGCGGCCTGCGCGGGAATTTCAAGTGCACCTCCTGCAACGGCCGCCGCCTGACGAAGTGCGGCTCGTGCCAGGGGACCGGCATGAAGCGCTGAGGATGCCGCCGCGACCCGTCCCCGCAGGGTGCGGGCGCAGCGGGCGGCCCGGGACAGGATGACAAAACCCGCGGAAAACCGACTCGTCGGGCCGCGGCGTCCGCCGTAGCCTGTTGCGATGAATCCTCGACTCTATTTCGCCTACGGTTCGAACCTCAACCAAGCGCAGATGCACGACCGCTGCCCCGCTCATCGTCTCATCGGCCTTGCGGAGCTTCCCGGTCACCGTTTCCTGATCGGAGCGAGGGGCTACGCCACGATCAAGGCCACTCCCGGAGAATGCGTCCTCGGAGCCCTGTACTCGCTCACGCCGGAGGACGAAGCCGCCCTCGACCGATACGAGGGCGTGCAGGGCGGCTCCTACGAAAAACATCTTCTCACGGTCGAGGATCCGCAAGGTCGGCCGGCGGAGGCACTCGTCTACATCGATCCGCGACCGGATCCCGGGGCACCCGCGCCCGGCTATCTCGCCAAGATCCTCGACGGTGCAGCGGAACTGGGCCTGCCCGCGGAGTACCGGGACTTCCTCGGCTCCTTCGGCCGGGAGGGGCAGTGATGAAGCAGTGCACCGCGCCTCTTCGCGGCGGCGGGTCCGACACTCAGGGAAGCTTCTCCTCTCCCGCGCCGAACCGGGCCCTCGCGATCTCAACGACCATCGGAAGCACCGAGATGGCAATGATGCCGAGAACAACCAGTTCGAAGTTCTCCTTCACCACCGGAATGCCTCCGAAGAACCAGCCTGCCGGGACCAGAAGCACCACCCAGAGCACTGCCCCGACCACATTGAAGAACATGAATTTTCGGTAATCCATCGCACCGGAACCGGCGACAAACGGGGCAAAGGTGCGGACGATCGGGACGAAGCGCGCGAGGATGATCGTCTTGCCCCCGTAGCGCTCGAAAAACCGGTTGGTCTTCTCGATGTGGGACGGTTTGACGATCCTCGGGAACTTCCGCAGCATCCAGTCGCCGGATTTCCTGCCGATCCAGTAGTTCACCGTGTCCCCGAGGATGGCGGCGACGAGGATCACCACCGCCGCGGTCCACACATTCAGGCCCGACTCCGGATCGGCCGCCACGGCGCCGATGGCGAACAGCAGCGAGTCGCCTGGGAGGAACGGCGTGATCACCAGTCCGGTCTCGCAGAAGATGATGGCGAACAGCAGCGCATACACCAGCGGCCCGTGCGAGCGGGTGAAGTCCGTCAGGTGATCCTGCAGGTGGAGAAACACATCGATGATTTCCTTCATGGTTCAGCTGTTTTCGGGTCTCGGATCGCGGGAGAGAAGTTCGCGCATCGCCTCCGCGGCGGGCCGTCCGGCATAGAGGACCGAATACACCGCGTCGAGGATCGGCGTGCGCACGCCGTGCCTGCGGGCCGTCTCATGGATCGAAAGGGTGTTGGGCACTCCCTCGGCAACCATGCCGAGCGATGCGACCGCATCTTCAAGGGACTTGCCCCGGCCGAGCGCGAGTCCTACGCGGTGGTTGCGTGAATGCTCTGAAAAGCAGGTGACGATCAGATCCCCCACACCCGATAATCCGGAGAAGGTCTCGCTTCGGCCGCCGAGCGCTGCGCCGAGGCGGGTCATTTCCGCCAGCGCCCGGGTGACGAGGGCCGCCACGGCGTTGTCGCCGAGTCCGAGTCCGTGGGCCATGCCTGCGGCAATCGCATACACATTTTTCACCGCGCCGCCGATCTCCGCGCCCGCCACATCGTCGCTGGTGTACACCCGGAAGTGCGGGAACGTGAAGAGATCCTGCAGCGCCACCGCAAGCCCGGGATCCGCGGATGCCACCACCGCGCAGGTCACCAGATCCCGGGCGATCTCCTCGGCGTGATTCGGACCGGTGAGCACACCCACCGGATTGGCGGGAAAGATTTCACACAGGATTTCGCTCATCCGTTCCCCGGTGTCGCGCTCGATGCCCTTGGCACAACTGAGCAGTGCCGTTGTGGCGGGAAGCCCCAGGTCCCGGAGCTTCACAGCCTCCGAGCGGATCCCCCGGGTCGGCACCGCGAAGATCACCAACGGCATCCCGAGCACCTCCCGGTGATCAGTGGTGGCGCGCACCGTGGAAGGAAGCGCGATGTCGGTAAGGTACTTGGGGTTGCGGTGGTCGCGGTTGATGCCCTCGGCGCATTCCCGCTCCACCGAGACCAGCAGCACGGGATCGAGCTTCCCGGAGAGGAGTTTCGCCAGGGCGGTGCCGAGCGAACCCGCTCCGAGGATGGCGGCCGATGAGAAGGGCTTCATGGTTTCCGGGAAAAGCGGTGTTCGGTCCCGTCGAGGAGACGGCGGATATTGGAGCGGTGTTTCCAAACCGCAAGCACGGCGATCGCCACGGTGAGGGCGAAGAGGGCCTTGTTCCAAGTGCCGTCGCGGATTCTTCCGTGGTGCCAGGAACCCCAGAGGGTGAGGAAGGGAAGAGCCACCGCCGCGCCGATGGACGCGACCGAGACATAGCGCGTGACGAGGAACAGCAGGCCCCACAGTGCGAGCAGCAACAGGACGGCGAACGGCATCAAGGCAAGGAGCACTCCGGCCGAAGTGGCAATGCCCTTGCCGCCCTTGAAGCCGATCCACGGCGAATGGTTGTGCCCGATCACCGCCATCAGCGCCGAGAGGATGGGAAACAGCTGCGCCCGCCAAGCATCGGCCGGTGCGTGAACAAGCACCCACGCATCGGGAACGGGCAGCGGAATGGTCGGCGCGCGGCCCTCGATGCCGAAAAGATTCGTCGCCAATGCCACCGGAAGAAATCCCTTGAGAGCATCGAGCAGCAGGCAGGGAATGCCGTAGCGCGGGCCGAGCGTGCGCAAGACATTGGTGGCTCCGATGTTTCCCGAACCGTGCCGGCGGATGTCGATCCCGCCCATTCGCGAGATCAAAAGGCCGAAGGGAATCGAGCCGGCGAGAAAGGCAAGCAAGGGACAGAGCCAGGTTTGCATTCCCGCAGGCTGGTGGTTCGGAAGGACGGGCGCGGTGCAGGTTTCACTCGACCTTGGCCGAACGGATCACCACCGCCTCGACCGGGACATCCCCGGCCTTCGACGGGATCCGTTCGCCGGTGGCCGGGTGGAGCATGGTGAGCGGGGAGGTCCCCGTGGCGGCCTGGCGGATGGCATCCACCGTCTCCATTCCCGAGACCACCTTGCCGAAGACCGTGTATCCGCCGTTGCTGGGGAAATCGAGGGCCGCGTTGTCGGACACATTGATGAAGAACTGCGCCGTGGCGCTGTCGGGATCTGCCGTGCGCGCCATGGCAATCGTGCCCCGCAGGTTCTTCAATCCGTTGCGGGCCTCGCTGACAATCGGTTTGCCGGTGGGTTTCTGCTCGAGGTTTCCTCCGCTGAGGGCGAAGCCGCCTCCCTGGATCATGAATCCGTCGATCACCCGGTGGAACACCGTGCCGTTGTAATGACCCTTCGCAACATAGCTGAGGAAATTTTCGACGGTCACCGGCGCCTTGGCCCGGTCGAGTTCGAGAACGATCACGCCGGCGGATGTTTCCAAACGCACCTTGGGCAGGGCTTGCGCCGCCGCCTGTGGCTCGGCGGCCGCCGCAGCGGGCTTCGCCTGTGGCTCGGCGGAGGCGGCAAGCGGCAGGAGAAGGACGGGCAGCAGGAACCTCAGGCTTGTCATCGGCCCATCCATAGGACGGGCCCTCCGGATGCGCAAGAGCCGAGACGGGACCGGGGCGACTTCCGGAAGCTCCGCAGCATCCGCAGCATCCGCAACGGCCCGGCCGCACATACATGATTCCGCGGCCGGGCATGTGCGGGGGCCCTGATCCCGGGATGCCCTCGGCTACCCATCGTTCAACACTGCATGGCTGCGCACGGCACTCGACGATGCCTCGCATCGCGCCGGCACGGCATTTGGAACCGATGGCGAACAGGAGACGGAGTCCCCCTGCTCGCAGCCCTGCCGGCATGGGCGTGCCTGCACCGACTCGTCCAGGCCGTTGCGATGCAACCCGAGGTTGATTTATAGAGGGACAGACCCTTCATCAAGTTTCCCCTTGCCTTTTGCCCTCCGT
>CAZMUK010000023.1:0-30705 GCA_964569415.1 uncultured Luteolibacter sp.
TGGGCATCGTCAACGCCGGCATGCTCGAGGTCTATGACGAGATCCCGAAGGAACTGCTGGAACGCGTGGAGGATGTGCTGCTCAACCGCCGCCCGGACGCCACCGAGCGACTGCTCGACCTCGCCGAGGAGTACAAGGGCAAGGACGGTCGCAAGACGGTGGAGGACCTCTCGTGGCGCGAGGCTCCCGTGGCGAAACGACTCGAACACGCGCTTCTCAAGGGCGTGGACCGCTTCATCGAACAAGACGCGGCCGAGGCCCTTGAGCAACTTGGCTCGCCCCTGCGCGTGATCGAAGGCCCGCTCATGGACGGCATGGGCGTGGTCGGCGACCTCTTCGGCGCGGGCAAGATGTTCCTGCCGCAGGTGGTGAAATCCGCCCGCGTGATGAAAAAGGCGGTAGCCTGGCTGGAACCCCACATGGAAGCGGAAAAGGCCGCCGACCCCACCCGGAGATCGGCCGGACGCTTCCTGATCGCCACCGTCAAGGGCGATGTCCACGACATCGGCAAGAACATCGTCGGCGTGGTGCTCGCCTGCAACGGCTTCGAAGTCACCGACATGGGGGTGATGGTCCCCTGCGACCGCATCCTCGACAAGGCGGCGGAAATCGGCGCCGATGTGATCGGACTCTCGGGGCTCATCACTCCCTCGCTCGACGAAATGGCCCATGTGGCGAAGGAAATGGAACGGCGCGGCATGCGAGTGCCCTTGCTGATCGGCGGCGCGACGACCTCCCCGGCCCACACGGCGGTGAAAATCGCCCCGCACTATGGCGGACCGGTGGTGCATGTGCTCGATGCCTCGCGTTCGGTGCCGGTGACCACCTCGCTGCTCTCGCGCGAACAACGGGATTCCTTCGTGGCGGACAATCTTGCGAAACAACAGACGCTGCGCGAACGCTTTACCGGCGGGCCGGCACGGGAAACACTGAGCCTGGCCGAAGCACGCGCCGCGGCGGCACGGACGGATTGGGACAAGTACACCCCGCCCGTCCCGTCCTTCCTCGGCACCCGCGGGCTATCAAGCGCCGCAGCGGGTCCCGCGGATTCGCGCATCGGACTGGACCAACTCGCCGCGCTGATCGACTGGACCCCCTTCTTCCACGCTTGGGAGATCCGCGGGGTGTGGGACCGGGAACAACAGACGCTCAAAACCCGCAACCCCGAGGGAGCGGCCGAAGCGGCGAAACTCCACAAGGATGCAATGCAATGGGTAAGCCGCATCATCCGCGACAACAGCTTCGAAGCACGCGGAGTCTACGGATTCTTCCCGGTGAACCGCCGGGAGGATGATATCATTGTCTGGACCGACGAAACCCGCTCGACCGAACGCTGCCGCTTCCACACCCTGCGCCAGCAGGTCCGCAAGGACTCGGGGAAACCCAACCTCGCGCTCGCCGACTGGATCGCTCCGCAAGGAGCGGACTACCTCGGCGGCTTCGTGGTGACCATCCACGGCGCCGACGAACTCGCGGCGCAACTGGAGTCGGCCAACGACCCCTACGGATCGATCATGGTCAAGGCACTCGCCGACCGCTTTGCCGAGGCCTTCGCCGAGGGGTTGCATCACCGCGCACGCATCGAATGGGGCTACGAGACACAGGACGAACTGACCACCGAACAATTGATCCACGAGTCCTACCGCGGCATCCGTCCCGCGCCGGGCTACCCGGCCCAGCCGGATCACACGGAAAAACCCGTCCTCTTTTCGCTCCTGGACGCAACGCGACACACCGGGGCGGTACTCACCGAAAGCTGTGCCATGCACCCGGCTTCGGCCGTATGCGGGCTGATGCTCTCCCACCCGGAAAGCCACTACTTTGCGATCTCCGAATTGCAGCGCGACCAGATCGAGGACTATGCCCGCCGCAAGGGAATGAAAACGGGGGAAGCGGAGAAATGGCTCGGCCCGTGGCTGGGATACCAGGCCTGAAGCAGCGGGCAGCCCGCGCAACCCACGGTCCCCGCATGTTTTCGTGTCGGATTCGGCTCGACGCGCCTGCTGCCGATCCTCAAGCTCCGCCTCCTGCCATGAAACACCTCGCCGCATTTTTTGCAGTCTTCCTTTCGCTGCCCGCAAGCCTGCACGCGGGTGGGGAGGGCTGGTCCTCGGACTTTGCCGCCGCCAAACGCATGGCCGCGGAATCCAAACGGGACATCCTCATCGACTTCACCGGATCCGACTGGTGCGGTTGGTGCATCAAGCTCGACGAAGAGGTGTTCCAAAAACAGCCGTTCAAGGACGGAACCAAGAACAAGTTCGTGCTCGTCGAGATCGATTCGCCGCGGGACAAGACGAAGCTCTCCGAGGCCACGGTGAAACAAAACGAACAGCTCGTGAAGGACTATGCAGTCCAGGGATTCCCGACCATTCTCCTCTGCGATGCCGAGGGACGCCCTTACGCCGCCACCGGCTACGAGGAGGGCGGACCGGAAAAGTATGTGACTCATCTCGACAAACTCCGCGAACAAAAGGCGGCGCGCGACAAGGCTTTCGCCGAAGCGGACAAACTTGAGGGCCCCGCCAAGGCAAAGGCGCTCGCCGCCGCCATCGAATCCATGCAACTCGAACCTGGTCTCATCCGGAAGTTCTATGGTGCCGCATTCGATGAAATCAAGAAGGCCGATCCCAAGGACGAGACGGGATTTGTCGGCAAGGCGGACTTGAAGGAGAAAATCAGCGGAGTGCAGCAGCAACTCCAGGAGTTCGCCGTCAAGAACGACTGGGAGGGCGCCGGCAAGATGCTCGATTCACTGATCTCCGAAAAGGCGCTCGCCAAAGAAGACAAGCTCCGTCTCGTCATGACCCGCGCACTGGTCTTTGCCCAGCAGGGGAAGTTCGATGAGGCGAAGAAGACGGCCAAAGAGGCAAAGGAGATCGCCGGGGAAGGCCCGGAGGCCGGGCAGATCGACGCTTTCCTCCAACAGATCGAACAGGCCGCCGGTGCGGCCCCCGCGGTTCCGCAAGGAAACTGAGCCGCCCGCAACCTCGCGCCCGATGACCGTCGAGGTTCTCAATACCGGCACCGAGCTGCTGCTCGGCAACACCCTCAACACCCACGCAGCCTGGCTCGGCCGCGAATTGTTCCTCGTCGGCCTGCGCATCGACCGCCAGACGACCGTCCCCGACGGCCCCGCGATCCGCGCGGCCATGGAGGAATCCCTGCGGCGCTGCGACGCGCTGATCGTCACCGGCGGACTCGGCCCCACCAGCGACGACCTCACCCGCGAGATCACCGCGGAGTTGCTCGGACTCGATCTCATCACCGACGAAGCCGCGCTGCGCTCGCTCGAATCGTTCTTCGCCCTGCGCGGCAGGCCGATGGTCGATGCCAATCTCAAGCAGGCCCTCGCCCCCGCAGGTTGCGATGTGCTGCCCAACCCGCACGGCACGGCACCGGGCATCTATGTCCCTCCCCGCCTCAACCCGCTCTCCCGTTGCGCCGTATTCCTGCTCCCCGGCCCGCCGCGCGAAATGCACCCGATGTTTTCCGCCGAAGTCTTGCCGCGTCTGCGCGCGCTCTCCGGCATCACGACGCCCCCGCAATCCATGCAGCTGCGCTTCACCGGCGTGGGCGAAAGCGATTTCCACCAAAAGGCGGATGCGAGACTCGCCGCGGTGCCCGGCCTCGAGCACGGCTACTGCGCCCACATCGGGGAAGTGGAGCTGCGGTTGATCGGCACGCCGGAGGCAATCGCCGCCGGTCGCGACATCGCGGTGGCCGACTTTCGGGAATTCCTGATTAGCGATGACGGATCGAACCTCGAGCAAACCGTGGTGCGCGTGCTTGCCCAACAGGGAAAAACCGTCGCCACAGCCGAAAGCTGCACCGGCGGCCTGATCTCCCACCGGCTCACCAATGTGCCGGGATCGAGCGAGGTCTTCACGCACGGCTTCGTCACCTATGCCAACGAGGCCAAGGAAAACATTCTCGGCGTGCCGCCGTCCGACATCGAACGCTTCGGCGCCGTGAGCGAGGAGGTTGTGCGCGCCATGGCCGAGGGTGCGAGGCGCGTGGCCGGAACCGACCTCGCCGTGGCCGTCACCGGCATTGCAGGTCCCGGCGGAGGCAGCGTGAAGAAACCGGTGGGCACCGCGTGGATCGCCGTTGCTTCGAAAGACCGACCCACTTCCGCCCAGCGGGTGTTCCATCCCCGCAATCGCGCCGACTTCAAGCAGGCAGTCTCCCAGGCCGCACTCGATGCACTGCGCAAGTCCCTCTTCGGCTCGGATCCGGCCTGAAGCCCGCCCCGCCGACGGTGCCGCCGGGGAGAATCGAACTCCCACGAGGGTTGCCCCTCAGCGGATTTTAAGTCCGCTGCGTCTACCGTTCCGCCACGGCGGCTCAAGAAAAGGATGGAAAGAACACCGGGGTGCAAACCACGAACCGGCGGCCCTGTCCGGCACCAAGCGCCCTGTCGGCACCTGCCTACCCGCGAAGCCCCGCAGCGGCAAGGTCTTTCCATCCGCCAACCCCTTGCGCGCGACCCCGAAACCGCCCTCCCGCCTTTTTGTATGTCCGTATTTCCTCATTTCAGTTTTCCGGTTTTTCGGCCACGGAAGGTCCGTTCAAACAAATCCTTATCCTTTAGCGGTTTCCATGAACCGATTTCCCCTTCGCTCCCTGCTCGACCGTTGGATTCCGTGTGCACGGGATCGAAGCGTTTTCGTGGCACCGCTCCTTGCGTGTTTCCTTGTACTGTCGACCCATGCCGCGGAGCCTTCGGGTCCCAATCCGGGGCTCAGGTACTACTACCCGGTACCGGCCTTGCCTGCACCACGGGTCACGGAGGTCGATGTGTGCGTGTATGGAGGATCTCCCGGCGGCTTCGCGGCCGCGCTGCAGGCCAAACGCATGGGGAAAACCGCGGCACTGGCCGTGTTCCGCAGGCATGTGGGCGGGCTCACCTCGGGCGGATTGACCGCGGTGGATGTCGGCAAGGCAGCATCCATCGGGGGGATCGCAATGGAATTTCTGCTGCGGGCGAGCGGGGAAAAAACCATTGCGCGGAATGTCAGCCCCGAGTTGGGCTTCCGTCCATCGGAAGCGGAAGCCGTCTTTCGCACCATGCTGGCGGAAGCGGGGGTGCCGGTGTTTTTCGAGCATCGGTTGAGCGAAGTGGCCAAGGATGGCAACCGCATCACGGAGATTCGCTTTGAGAACGGTCATGCCATCAAGGCGCAGGTATTCATTGACGCGACCTACGAAGGGGATCTTTTCGCCAAAGCCGGGGTCGGTTACTCGGTCGGGCGCGAGGGAAATGCCGCGTACGCCGAGACGGTGAACGGCTTCCAAATCGCCAAGACCCATCAGTTTCGCTTCCCTGTGGATCCGTACCGCAAGCCCGGCGATCCCGCGAGTGGCTTGCTGCCCGGCATTTCGCCGTAGCCGCCGCGCCCGCCGGGCACGGGTGACAAGCTGGTGCAGGCCTACAATTTCCGGATGTGGGCGGTGAAGGGATCCGGGCGCAGCGCCTGGCCAAAGCCCGAGGGATATCGGCGCGAGGATTTCGCGCTTCTGGAACGCTACCTCACCAGCGCCCCGGCTGATTTCGTGTGGGATTTCAGGTACAGGCACGGCCCCTTGAAGCTGAATGCGGGGGATTGCAACAATGCAGGCCCGGTCTCCACGGATTTCGTGGGAGGCAGCCATGACTGGCCGCAAGCCGACTATGCCACACGGGAAAAGATCTTTCAGGAGCATGTCAGATATCAGCAGGGCATGATGTGGTATCTCGCAAACGACGCATCGGTGCCGGAACCCGTGCGCGTGTTTGTGAGGGAGTTCGGCTTGCCGCCGGACGAGTTCACGGAAACAGGCGGATGGCCTCACGAACTCTATGTTCGTGAAGGGCGGCGCATGATCTCCGATTATGTGATGACCGAGCAGGATTGCCGGGGAAATCGCATGGCGGAAGATGCGGTGGGGCTGGCGAGCTACACGATGGATTCGCACCATGCCTCCCGGGTGGTCATCGATGGCAAGGTGTTGGCCGAGGGCTGCATCGAAGCCGAAGTGAAGCAACCCTACCCGATCAGTTACCGGAGCATCGTTCCACGGGAGTCCGAATGCGCGAACCTGCTGGTGGCCGTATGCCTTGCCTCCACCCATGTGGCGTATGGGTCCATCTGCATGGAACCGGTCTTCGCCATTCTGGGGCAATCCGCCGCGACTGCGGCGGTGCAGGCCATCGATGCAAAAACGAGCGTGCAGAAGATCGAATACGCGAAGCTCCGTGCCCGCCTCATCGCCGACAAACAAATCCTCGATTGGCCGCCGAATGCGGGGAAATGAGGGTCACACAGCGATCCACCAAAGGCCGGGATCGGAACGGAAGAACCTCTCCTTTCTCAAGCGGCAGGCGGGTTGCGGGGCTTTTCTCCCCACCTCCAGCAGGCCTCGGCCAAGACAAACGAGGTCGCGCTGAACGCGGCGATCCGGGCGACCAGCAAGGGCCCGCCGGGCACCGGGCAAGTCCAGAGCCAAGGGAGTGCCTTTCCCAAGGCAAGCGGGACGGCAGCATGAAACAGGTAGAGCCCGTAACTGACCCTGCCGACATGCTGCACGGCGGGATGCATCAGCAGACCATCGCCCGGGCCCGACCAGGCGCCGAAGGTGGCGGCGATCAGCGAGGCACAGGAAATCGCGAGAAAGGTCTGCTGGAAATGGCAGAGATGCGGCAATTCATGGCCCGACTCCGCGAGGGAGTAGAGGACCGCATACCCCGCGAACGCCGCCCACCCGATCTTGGAAAAACGGGGATCGTCGGCCGCAACACCCGCGCGGAACAACCACGCGAGCAAGGCGCCGGCACCGAAGTAATCGAGCGCGGTGGGGGTGAGCGCCTCGGGATAATGGACGCCGGGAAACCAGTGCAGCAGCACGAAGCGGCACAGCGGGGCAAGCAAAAGGCAAAGCGCGAAGAACCAAGGGAGACAGCGCCGCGGAACGAGAAACACCGCGAAGGGCCAGAGCACATAAAACTGCATCTGCACCGCAAGCGACCAGAAGGGCGCGGTTCCGGAGGGCCAATCGCGGCTGAAAGCCATGTGGAAATTCGAAACATGCAGGGCATAGGCGAACGGATGGGCGATGACGTCGGCGGCGCCGACGGCAGCGGCGAAGAACATCGCCGCAAGCGAAGGAAGAAGCACCCTGCCGAAGCGGCGCCTGAGAAAGGAAATATGGGAACGGAGCCTCCAAGGTGCGGCGGCGTACCCGGCCTCCTCGCGGGCGCGAAGAAGAATCCCGGTGACGAGGAAGCCGGTGAGGGTCAGGAAAAAGAACAATCCGATCTCGAACGGAAACGGACCTTTCCAAGCGGCGGGCGTCCAGTGATGCCACATCACGCCGAGCACCGCGAAGGCGCGCAATCCGTCGATCCGCTTGTTGCGCAGTGTCGTCAACGCAGCGCCGACCATCCCCGCTGCAGGGCAACGCGCAAGCGCGGATTCGCCAACGGCCGGATTGACCTCACTTCCCCGGCCCGCTGCTCCAAACCACCGAGAACGGCCCGGCGGCGGCCGATGCCGAGAAGACCAATTCCAACAGACGGGGCGGACCGTCCGCATATTCGTTGCGCCCGACATCGGCAATCCACATCCCGCCGGATTTCCGGAAGACGACCGGGTCCTTGTCATCAATCACCTGCGGCGTGGCAGCAAAGACCTGACGGCCGGTCGGGTCGTGCGGACCTTGCAAGGCAAGGCGCAGCAAGCGCCCTTCCTCCGCAACCTGCAAGCGTGTCGCGGCGGCCGCCGACACGGGCACCCTTTTTTGCGCGGCAAGCCAGGCATCCTTTGTCGGGCCATCCGCGCGCTTGCCGGCACGGATACCCAAGCAGAGGTCGGCATGCCCCGGCACGCAGCCCTTGTCATTGCAGGCCAGCCACTCGACGCGAAGGCGTGGCTCGGTCGTGCCGACGAAGCCGGCTGGCGCGAGGAGGGTCGCCGGAAATTCGACATCCCCGCTGTATCCGAAGCCGACAATCCCACCCGACTCGAAGCGCTCGGGCACCGGAAACGCAGGGCCCTCGGCCTTCCAGCCCGGCGGGAGCGTCCAGACGAAACGGGTGGCCATTCCCGCTTCGCCGCTGTTTCTCCAATAGATGTGCCACCCCGCCGGGACCCGCAAACGGACAAGCACCGGCAAGGACCCCCCCGCCTCAACGGATTGTGATACCAACTCTACTCCCGCGGTGACGGCGGGACCCATGGCACGCACCGCGCAGGGGAGGCAGGACAGGAAGAGCACAAGGGCAAGGAGGTTGCTCATCTCGCGGTGAGGATACAAACGCGGGACTACCTATGCAAGGATCGGCGGGCGGATCCCTCTGGACAACATGCATGATCGGTGGAACCATGCGCTTCCATGAAAGGCGTTTTTCTTTTGTCGCTCGCCATCGGGGGCGTCGCCGCATCATCCGCGCAGGATCTCGGTGCCCTCGGGGGTCTTTCCCCGGATGCACGGAGCCGTTTGGAAAAAATGGCCGAGGATTTCGCCGGGCAAAAGGGCGGCAACATGCTCTTCTACTTTCCCACCCGGGACGAACCGGCGACTCCGCGCGACCACGGGCTGGCCTATGATAATGTGTCCTTCCGGTCCGCCGACGGCACGCTGCTGCATGGTTGGTTCATGCGTTCCAAGAATCCGCGCGCCACGGGCACGGTGGTGTTTTCCCACGGCAACGGCGGATCGATGGGTCACCACCTCGGCTTCGTCGACTGGTTGCCCGCCGCCGGATATCATCTCTTCACCTACGACTACCGCGGCTACGGGAAATCCGGCGGCATGGTCGACCGCAAAGGAATGGTCGAGGACGCCCAGGCCGCGTTTCGTGCGGTGGCCAAGATCGCGGGTGTGCGTGCCGAGCGGATCATTTCCTACGGTCACAGCCTCGGCGGGGCCAAGTCGGTGGCGGCCATTGCCATGCAACGGCCCAAGGGGCTGCGTGCGGTGGTGGTGGATGCCTCATTCGCATCCTATCAGGCGATGGCGCGGGTATTCGCGGGGGATGCCGGAGCGCGGATCATCTCGGACGATCTTTCGCCACGCGATCTGGTTGCACGCATCAGCCCGCTGCCGCTGCTGGTGATTCACGGCACCGCCGACGAGGTGGTTCCCTTCCGGCAGGGGCGGGAGTTGTTCGACAAGGCCGGCGAGCCCAAGACGCTCTTCGAGGTGCGCGACGGCAACCATGGCACCTGCCTTTCCCGTGACAATGGCTCGTTGCGGAAAAAGGTGCTGTCGTGGTTGGAGGAAGTCCTCCGACGAGATGGAAACGAGACACCGCCGCGGAAAGCAACGGTCCCGGCCGCCCGCTGAATCCGCGCCGGCTCCGCGGGGCTTTGCCGGTCTCACCCTTCCTTGGCCGGAGCAGCGGCCCCCGAACCGTCGGCCGGCGCCTCAGGCGCGGCGATCTCGGGCTTGTAGCGGAGCAGCGGCTTGAATTCGCCGGGCAGGAGTTCACCGGCTCCGAGCAGTTTCTCGAAGAGGGCCGCCACCGCGCCAGCCTCTTGGAGCCGGATGTGGCCGCTCGTTCCCTTCTTCTCGTCCGGAGTGCCCCAGAGTTTCGCCGCCAGCTTCACCTCCGGATCGGCATTGAGGATCGCCAGCACCCGCAAGGCAGCCTTGCGCGCCAATTCGTGGGAACTGCCCGCATCGGAGGTCATCGCCACATTGTACTCGTTGAGCGCCTCGCCTTTGCGGTCGAGTTCCTCAAGCGCAAGCCCGTGGAGATAGCCGACCTGTGCACGCTGGTCCGCGGTCATCTTCGCCTCGAGGCGCTCCCGGGCCAGGATGTCGACGCGCTTCCATTCCTTGTTGTGCGCCGCTTCCCAGAGCGTGTAGAGATCGATCTGCCGCATGCGCGACTCGCTGGCGGCGATCGCCGTACTGATGTAGCCGGCCTTCGCCGCGACGAGGGCAGCGATGTCGCCACTGCGGCGCATGCATTCCATCTCGTAAAAACCCGCGAGAGCAGCCGGGTTTTCGGGCAGCTTCGCCACCGGTTGGTAGCGCTTCTTGATCTCGGCGAACTTCGCCCGCGCCTCGGAGAACTTGCGAGCGCGGTAGAGGGCCGTGGCCTCGGCGTACTCCTTGGGCTCGTAAAGGAAAAGCCCCGCGTAGTCCTTGAGGTTCGCATCCTCGGTATCGAAGAGTTCCTGATCCCTGCTGAAGCGGATCTGGGAGGAGGTTGCCGCAATGATCCAGATGTCTTCGGCGACGATCCTCTTGGTATTGTCGCCATTTTGCTCCTCCTTGATGAGGAGCGCCTTCATCGAGAAGCGCTGCGGTTGCTGCGGCTGTGGCTGCGCCCCGGCAGGGAGCCAGGTCATCAGCAGGGCGGCGGTGGCGATCAGGGTTCGGGAGAGATTCATGGCGGGCGGCGGGGTTTGCGGGTGGACGGATGCGCGCGGGTCAATCCTCTTGCTCGCGGCGGATTTCCTCGAGCGACTTGATCGACGGATCCGCCTCGTAGACCTTCACCTTCTCCTCGACCTTTTTCCACAAGGGAAGGTCCTGCTCGGTGATCTTGTCCTTGAAGCGGGAGGTGGCCTCGATGAACTTCGCACCCGCTTCGTAGGCGCTCTGGCGGTCGCCCTTGCCGAACTTGTCAGGAGCCGGCTTGTTGCGGTCCCAGAGCAATTCCATCCAGCGCAGGATTGACGGAGCCGAGGTCGAGATCCGTCCCTGGTTGGAGCCCCATACTTTCACATACATTGCGATCGCGTCCTCGGAGAGGTTGCGTTTGTCGAAGGACTGGGCGAGCAGCAGGCTCACCTCGGGTGCGCGCGCGGAGAACGCATGACCCTTGGGATCGAGGTATTCGTTGGCTCGTTTCTCCACCCCGTCGTGGTCGTTGAGGCGGGCCAGTGAAACGATGATCCGGTAGAGCGCGAAGTCCTTCTGATTGCGCTCCTGGCTGTCGGCGAGCACCGCCTCGAAGTCCTTGATCGCGTCCTTGGTCTTCGCCGGATCGCCCGAGGAGGCGTTCACATCGGCGCGTCCGCCAAGCGCCTCGAAGCGGTACGAGCGGTCTTCCCGCGAAAGCGCCTCATCGTAGTACGGAAGCGACTCCCGCGGGGTCGAGGTCTTCAGCCGCAGGTAGTCGCCCAGACGCACGAGGATGTAGTTGGTGAGGTCCTCGACCTTGAAATCGGTCTTGAGTTCCTGGAACAGCACCTTGATGTCGGATTCGGCCTTGCGCTTCTTCGCCTCGTCCTTGCCTGCCTTTGCGAGCACATCCTCGAAAACCCCGATCACCGCCACGCGCAGCAGGGCGCGTGCGGCGCGGTCGGAGGAGGTGACGCCCGGGAAATTGTAGTACAGCTCCTTGAGTTTCTCCGGCGAGTTCTCCTCGAGATACGCTTCGGTGAAGGAGCCCAGCGCCGCCTCCATATCGGAGGTGTCCGTGCCCTTGGCCAAGGAGGAGATCACGCCCTGCAGTTTGTCGAGGGCCTCCTTGCCGCGCCCCACGGCCCGCATCGGGGGGAGCTGGGCGACGGCCATGCGCGACTGGTAGGGGGATCCGTCCGCATACTCTTTCCAGAAGCGGTCGGCGTGGGCCACCGCCTCCTTCATGCGCGGGTTCTCCGGCTTCGCCTCCGCAGGGTCGCCGATCAGCGCCGTGAGCGAGTAAAGTGCCTCCCCGGCCACCATCCGGTGCTCGCGCCGCTCGGCGAACTCGAGCGCCTTGAGGTAGTCCGCCTCGGCCTCGGCCTTGCGTTTCTCGAGCGAGTGGATGTTGCCGCGCAGGATGTGGGACTGGTCCACCACATCGCAATTCGGGAATTCGGTGAGCACCCTCGTGAGTTTCTCGAGGGCGGGAGGATTCTGATCGAGCGCGTAGTGGCACTGCGCGCGG
Organism: uncultured Luteolibacter sp.; assembly: GCA_964569415.1. Classification (GTDB taxonomy): domain Bacteria; phylum Verrucomicrobiota; class Verrucomicrobiia; order Verrucomicrobiales; family Akkermansiaceae; genus Luteolibacter. The sequence continues at coordinate 11,870 of CAZMUK010000023.1, forward strand.
TCGTAGAGTGCGAAGGGCAGGTACACATTCGAGCCCGGGTCGGGATGGGCGGCGAGGAAGGCATCGAGCAGTTCCGCGGACTTGTTCCACTCCTGGAGGCGCGAGAGATTGGATGCCTGGAAGTATTGCGCCGCCTGGGCGAAGCGGCTCTTCGGATAGAGTTCCACATGCTTGTCGAGCAGCGGCTGGGCCTTGGCGAACTGGCCGGTGTAGAAATACGAGCCGCCAAGCACATGCAGGCAGATGTCGTGCTCGTCCGTGCCCTCCTTGAGCTGGCCGATCATCGGCTCGGCGACCTGGAGGCACTGCTCGTATTCACCGTCGTAAAAGAGCGAGGAGAGCATCAGCCGCTTCACCTGCGGCACATGCTTGGAAGTCGGGAAGGTCTCAAGGAACAACCGGCCGTATTTCTCGGTATCCACCGCGGAGCCGACGACCGAGCAGGTGCGCACGAGGTGGTAGAGATTGTCCTCCCGCCGTTCCGAAGCCTTGTGCTGGCGTTCAAGCTGCAGGTAGCAGGCGTAGGCGCCGCGGATGTTGCCGTTGCGTTCGTGGATGAAAGCCGTGGCCATCAGGCGGCCGGCCTCGATCGAGCGGCCGCCCTTCATCTCGGTCTCGATGCGCGAGAGGTCCTTTTCCATGCGGGCCCGGTCCAGCGGGCGGTGACCGTCCTCCACCCCGGCGCGCGGGCCGATCTGCTTGATCTTCGCACGCAGTTCCTCGGCTGCCGCCACAGATTCCGGAACCAGTTGATAGACCGCAATCCCGGCGCGCTCCATGCCGGCGTTGATGCAGTCGGCCCCGAGCTTCATCAGCATGCCGGCATAGCGCTGCATGATGTAGGGTTCCATTCCCACATCGCCGCGGTTCTTCCCGATGAATTCGAGGATCACCTGCTCGTTCTTCTTCTCGATGGCGGTCTCCACCAAGGCTTGGAAGGCGAGAGCAACCGAGTCATCGGGCGTTTCAAAATTCGCCCGGTTCTTGAGGGCGGTCTCGAAATTCAGGCTGCCCTCCGGGAAGCGGCCGAGCCGGTAGAAGCAGACCGCGAGGCTGGCGTGGTACAGACCCTGCCCGAACTTGTCGCGCCGCGGGTTGCGTTCCTTGAGGAACTTCTCGAATTTCTCCAACGCCAGTTGCCATTGTCCGGCGCCCATCGCCGCCTCGCCCCAGCGCAGCAGGGCCATTTTCTCGAACCGGTTGGCCTGGCTCTCCTTGGTGTTGGCGAACTTCTCGTTGCAGGTCTGGAACGAGGTCATGGCCGCATCCCACTGCTTGAGCTTGAGCTCACAGACTCCCTTGAGGAACCAAAGCACCCCGTAGCGCGGTTCTTTCGCGCCGGGGGCGCTGTCGAGTGCGGCGGAGTAGCCCTTGAGCGCCTGTTCCCAATTTCCCGCCGCCCTGGCCTTGTCGGCTTCCTCCACCAACTGGCTGATCGTCTTGACCGCCTGCGCATGGGAGGCGGCGGGAGCGAGGGCGAGGATGGCGGCGAGGCAGCAGAGGGCCGCCGAGCGGGAAATGCCGGGGAGTGGTGCGGGCATGGCGGGGAGTGGCGAGGGTTTCGGGGCGTTGGAAGGTTTCCGCTTCGGCTGTTCCCTCCGGGAGCCGCAACACCGGTCCCGAGGGCCCGGGCGTCAGTCGACGAGATCGGTGAAGGTGACCGAGTTGATGCCCACCGAGGCGAGCGCGTTGAGGACATCGATCACCCGCTGCTGGGAGGCATCGCCGCTGGCGTAGATCTGGACGAGCGGTTGGTCGTTGGAGGCGCGGGCCGCGTTGGCGTAGGTATCGAGCTGCGCCCGCAGGAGCGGGACCTGACGCGAGGAGGTATCCGAGTCCATCGGCATCGCGTCGCCGCCGACACCGGTGGAAATCGCGCCGGATGCATCGATCTTGATGAACATCGGCTGGATCTTTGGGATTTCCTTGGACGGACTGGCGGAGGGGAGCGCCATGCCGAGGTCCGACTCGCGGGGCGAGATCGTCGAGGTGACGATGAAATAGATCAGCAGCAGAAAGCAGACATCGATCAGCGACGAGATGTCCAGAGCCGGATTGGACTCCTCTTCAGCCTGGTATTTCTTGTGACGGGCCATGCTCGGGGGAGGGTTTCGGGTTCAGGGCTCGCGGTGGAAGACTCCGAAGACCACTTGGTCGACGCCGGCGCGGGCCGCGGCGGCCACCACCTTGCGGCAGTGACGGAACACCGTGTCCTTGTCGCCGCGCAGGTGCAGCTTGGGGGTGATTCCCTGAGGCCTGATCTTCTCCGCCTCGGCCTTGACCAATTGTTCGATCGCGTCCTCGTCGGCCAGGATCGTGGTGAAATTCTCGGCGGTGAAGACCCCGTCCTTGCGGATATTCACCACGATGCGGCCGCTGCCGTCCTTTTGTTTCACCGCGCTGTCGGCCACCGGAGGTTTCACTTCCGGGTCGGTCTTCACGATGATCGCCGTGGCATTGACGATGAAGAAGATGAGCAGGAGGAAGACCATGTCGATCATGGGCGACATGTCGAGGGCGCATTCCGCTTCCTCTTCGGCGACCGCGGATCGGAGTTTGGAACTCGCCATGGGCCTGGTGGGGGTTTTGGGTTGGGTTCGGCTTCCGCCCGGAAGCGGCGGACCGCAAGCTCAGCTTGCGATGCCTTCCGGGATCTTCGCGTAGAGCGTGTCGGCGTTGACGGTGGCGATGGTTGCGTTGAGCAGTTCCTCGCAGGTGTGCACGGTCTCGGAGACGAGGCTGGCGAAGCGATTCTTGAGGATGTAGAAGACGATGATGCAGGGAATGGCGTTGATGAGGCCCCAGAGGGTGGTGAGCAACGCGACCGAAATGTCGCCCGCGAGTTGGCCGGGGTCGGCATTGCCGGCGGTCTTGAGGGTTCCGAAGGCGCCCACCATACCGATCACGGTACCGAGCAGTCCGAGCATCGGGGAAGCTTGGGCGCAGACCGAGATGTAGTTGATCCAGGTCATGATCTTGCGGTTTTCATTCACCGTGAAATCCGCCATCGCGTCCTCCACCTGGTCGCGGCCAAGGTCCTCGGGGCGGGTGGCGTCGATGTTCGGAAACGAGTAGGCAACGAGCCTGCCGAGGTAGGAGGGATGGGTGGCGGCCAGCTCGATCGCGGAGCGGACGCGGCACTCCTTCATCAATTCCATCAGGGCATTGCGGAGGTCGTCCGGGCAGAACTTCGCCTTGGTGAGCAGCATGAAGTTGTAGACCGTGAGGGCGATGAAGGCCAAGATGGCCGCGCCGATGAAGATCATCGTCCACCCCCCGTCGAGGACCCAGCGTTTCAGCATGGTGTCTTGGGGAGGGGAGGCCGCCTGCGCGAACAACGCGGGGGTCGTCAGCAGGCTGGTGAGAAGCAGAGCAGAACAAGTACGGAACCGGAGGGGGCGGGTTTTCATGAGTCTGGAAGGGAAGATGTCCAACGTTGACTCAAGTAGGATTCCGCCATCCCCTGATCGCGTGCAAGAGAATTTTCCGGGGCGATTCGGGAAAATCCCCCGGCCTTGCCAGGGGCCGTGCCGCGCCGTAGTCAGGCAGTCCTCCGTCCGTCCATGAACGATTCCCCCGGCAAGCCCGAGCGTGCTCCGTCGTTGCGCCGCAATGTGATGCGGGGCCTGCTGATGGTCGCGGGAGCCGCCGCGATCCTCACCCCGGCATGGCTCCCGGATCGTCCCGGGGTGCCGATCGAGCGCGGGGTGGTTGAATTGCTGCAGGCCTTCCTGCTCGCGGGATCGGCAGCGGTGATGTTCGGCACCGCACCACACGCCGGTCCGTGGAGGCCGGTCTGCCGGGTGCTCGGCCTGGCGCTGGCTGCTGCTTTTGTCGGGGAAATCGAGGATTTCGTCTCGCAGGTGCTTCAGGCGCGGTTTCCCGAGTCGTGGGTGGTTGGTGCGATCCTCGTCGTTGCCTTGGTGACCGCTCTGAGGCATCGGCAAGTGATGGGGAAGTTCGTGGCCTTGCTCGGCAACCACGCAGGGGCCGGACTGATCGCAGCCGCGATGTTGATCCTGTATGTTTTCAACCGGGTGATCGGCACCACCGCGTTCTGGAAGGCCTCGCTGGGGGCCGCGTACTCGCCGGAGGTGCCGCGCATTTGCAAGGGGTATCTGGAGTTGCTGGCCTGCTACCTGATTTTCCTCGGGGCGTTGGGGCTTTCGTTCACACTTGCGCGGCGGAGGTCCTGACGGGGGATCGCGTAGCTTGAGGCCCGCGCCGGGTGGCGGAGGGTGTGGCACCGGAAAACCGGAATCGCCCGGCAGCCCGGCAAAAGGAATCCCATGACGCGTCTCCGGCGATATTGTGGCGTTGTTGCGGCGTTGGTTGCAGCGCTGGCTCCGTTCGCCGGGGCCCCGGCCATGGCCGCCACGCTCAGACTGGCATGGAACCCCAATCCGGAAACCGACATCGCCCGCTACGAGGTCGCCTGGGGCACGGCAAGTGGAGCGCCCACCCAAACGCTGAATGCCGGAGCCGCCACCTCGGCGGCGATCGATGGTCTACGCGAGGGGGTCGTGTATTTTTTTGTGGTGCGCGCGGTCAACACCTCGGGATTGGCGAGCGATCCATCCGGCGAGGTATCGGCCACCGCACCTTTTCCGGCCCCGGGCATGGCGATCTCCCGCACCGACTGGAGCATCCTGCGCGTCGACAGCGAGGAAACCGCAGGGTACCCGGCCGCGTATGCGATCGATGGCAAGGCGTCCACTTTCTGGCACAGCGAGTGGATCAACCGCAAGACGCCGCTGCCGCATGAGATTGCCATCGACCTCGGCTTTTCGCGACCGGTGGGAGCCTTCCGCTACCTGCCGCGGCAGGATGGATTCGTCGTGGGAGACATCCGCGGATTTGAATTTCTCGTGAGCCCGGATGGGGCGAACTGGTCGGTGGTTGCCTCGGGGACCTTGGCCGCCGGCAAAGCCGAAAAGGAGGCTTCGTTCCCTGCGCGCACGGTACGCTTCGTGGCCTTGCGCGCCCTGTCCTCCGCCGCGGATTCGTCCGACGCGAATGCCGCGGAAATCCAGTTGCTCGCAGCCGCCGCAGGCGCGCCGGATCCGGCCTCGGCACCAGTGGCCGCGTCCTCATCCCATTCGGGATCGGAGGACGCGGATCTCGCGATACGCCTGACGGGCAGCGACCCGCAAGGCCGCGCGCTTTCCTTCCGTCTTCTTTCCACCCCACGCAGCGGCACCTTGGGCGGATCCGCGCCCGACTTGGTCTACAGGCCCGCACCTGATTTCAACGGCGGGGATTCCTTCACCTTCTCAGTGAGCGCCGACGGAGCGGAGTCGGCCGCCGCCACCGCATCCCTCACGATCACCCCTGTGAACGACGCTCCGATCGCAGCAGGCAAGGTCGTCACCACCCCGCGGGGCCGGGCCGTGGGCTTTCGTCTCTTCGCCGCCGACAAGGAACGCGATCCGCTGCTGTTCGAGATCGTGACCGCGCCGCTGTCCGGGGTGCTCACGGGAACCGCCCCCGACCTCACCTACGCGCCAGACCCGTCGTTTGCCGGAGCGGATGCATTTTCCTACCGGGTGTTTGATGGTCAGGCTTGGTCGAATGCCGCCACCGTGCGCATCACGGTGACCCCGCCTTGAGCGCCCGGCGCGAACCCACCCGGCTTGACGATCCGCCGCCAAAGGGTTGCCCTGTCCGGTGTGGAACCGCCCCGCCGCCGCAAACGCACGGATGTCCGCGGCGGGTGGAAGGCCGCGCTGCTGGGACGCAGTGCCAGCATCCTCCTGAAAGGGTGGACCGCCACCCTGCGCGTGGAGGTCGATGACCGCTCGGGAGTCACGCAGGAGCCTCCACCGCAAAACCCCCGCATCTTCCTCCTCTGGCACAACCGGCTGCTGTGCCTGCCCACGGTCTGGTGGCGAATCGCGGGAAAACAACGCAAGGCGGTCGCCCTCGCCAGCGCCAGCAAGGACGGCGGTGCCGTGGCAGCCGCCCTCGAACCACTCGGGATCCGAACCGTCCGCGGCTCCTCCTCGCGGCGCGGCGCCACCGCCCTGCTCGGGCTGAAACAAGCGCTCGCCACCGGCCACGACGCCTGCCTCACCCCCGATGGACCGAAAGGCCCGCGCCACAAGGTCCAACCGGGCGTGGTAACCCTCGCGCGCTTGACCGGTGTGCCGGTGGTGCCGATCCACTTGGTCTGCCGTCACGCATGGCGCCTGCCGACCTGGGACCGCCTGCTGGTCCCGGTGCCCTTCAGCAAAGTGCGGGTGGTGATCGGGGAAGGGCTTGTGATCGCGCAAGACCCCGCCCACGATGACGCGGAGGTGCAACGCATCCGCATCGAAAACGCGATGCTCGCGATCACCGAGGATGCCTGAAACACGCCCGACATGAACCTGCCGAAGATCATCGATGGAAAAGCCGTGGCCGCGGAAGTGCTGGCGGAATGCAGGGAGGAAACCGCCGCGCTCCAGGCCCGCGGCATCACGCCCGGACTGGCAGTCGTGCTCGTGGGCCAAGACCCGGCCTCGAAAGTCTATGTGGCCTCGAAGGCACGCACCTGCGCGGAACTGGGCTTCCTCTCCCGCAAGATCGAACTGCCCGCCACTACCTCGCAATCCGAACTGCTTGATACCGTGCGCGCCCTCAATGCCGACCCGGCGATCCACGGCATCCTCGTGCAGTCGCCACCGCCGCCGCACATCGACGAGGAGGAGGTGATCCGCACGATCGATCCGCGCAAGGATGTGGACGGTTTTCACCCGGAAAATGTGGCCAAACTCGCGCTCGATGACCCGTCCGGCTTCGTGCCCTGCACGCCGGCCGGCTGCATCCGCCTGCTGCAGGCCGCGGGTGTTCCCACCGAAGGCACCGAGGCCGTCGTGCTCGGCCGCAGCATGATCGTGGGCAAACCCCTCGCACTGCTCCTGCTCTCCCGTCACGCCAATGCCACGGTCACGGTCGCGCACTCCCGCTCGCGCGACCTGCCCGCCATCTGCCGCCGAGCGGACATCTTGCTCGCCGCGGTCGGCCGACCGGAAATGGTGAAGGCCGACTGGGTGAAGCCCGGTGCCACGGTGATCGATGTGGGCATCAACCGCATCGCCGACCCGTCGACGAAATCCGGCCATCGCTTGGTGGGCGATGTGGCCTACGCCGAGGTGGCGCCGAAATGTGCCGCGATCACCCCGGTGCCCGGCGGCGTGGGACCGATGACCATCGCCATGCTGATGAAAAACACCCTCCAGGCCGCACGCGCCGCCGCGCAACGGGCTTGAAGCTTGCCGATCCCTTCCTGCGAGGTTGCCAGCCGACCCGCCCTGCGCTACAAGCCCCGCCCCGTCCCACCGCCATGACCGCGACCCGCTGTTTGCTCCACCTCGCCGCTGCCGCCACCGCCTTGCTGCTGGCCAACTGCGCCAACCAAAAACCGGTCACCCCGCAAAGCTCCGCACCCGCCACCCCGGTCAACCCCCACCCGCCCGGCACCTACGAACATTTCAAGGCCGAACCCTCCTACCCGAAAACCCACGGCGTCTGGAAAAACGAGGAACTGCTCGCGCAAACCAATCCCGGCAATTCCCACATCCGAATCCGCCTCGCCACCCAGCGCGGTATGCTGATGAACGGCGAACAAGTGGTGATGGACTATCCGATCTGCTCGGGAACCCGCAGCCGCCCCACCCCGAAAGGCACCTTCCACATCCTCGAGAAGATCGTCGACAAAAGCTCGAACCGCTACGGAAAGATCGTCGACGCCAGCGGCTCGGTGGTGAATGGTGATGCCGATTCCCTCAAGGACACGATCCCAGCCGGAGGAAAATTCGTCGGGGCTCCAATGCGCTACTGGATGCGCCTCACCAACGACGGCGTGGGTCACCACATCGGGCCGGTGCGCCGCTACCCGGCATCCCATGCCTGCGTGCGCGGTCCGAGCAAGGTGATGCCCACCGTCTACTCGAAGGTGAAGGTGGGCTCAATGGTGATCATCGAATGAACACACACCGCAACTGCGCGGCACATCAGTCCTCCATGAAGCGGTTGTGACCCTCCTTCTTGAGGGCCTTGAGCGACTCGAGCCCCTTGGCCACACCATCGGCCTTGCCGGCCAAACCGGCCTCCTCGACCTCGCAAAAGGCGACATAGAGCCGCCCCATCATCTTGCGGTACCCGGCCGCCGCACGGGTCTTTTCGGGCCCCTCAGGCATCGAAGCCACCGTCTTGGGTACCTCGGAAAACCCTTTGGCCACGATCGCCTGCGCATCTCGCGCCAACACCGCCGCCTTGGCGGGATCGGCCTCCTTGCGCAACGCCTTGTACACCTTGTTGAGCGACTCCATCTGCTTCTCCAAGGGGGAAGCCCCGGCGACAAAAGCTCCCGCAACGAACATCAGGACCGCCAGCGATTTCGCGGAAAGAACTTTCATGGCCCGTACCCGACACCGGATCGGCACCAAGCACCATCAAAAAATCCGCTCCAGCCCCGGATCCGGGAGACAACCGACCCCGTTGATCGTTCTTGGCGGCCGCCCGCCGATCCCCCACCCTCCGCCGACCCGATGACCACCGTGCTCGAGACGATCGACGGCGGAACCCGCTACCTCGAAAAGCGCGGGGTCGAGGACGCGCGCCGCAACATGCAAGTGCTGGTGGCCCACGCACTCGACTGCAGCCGCATGGACCTCTACCTGCGCTTCGACGAACCGCTCCCGGAATCCGTGCTCGCACCGCTGCGCGAACAACTCAAACGCCGCGGCGAGGGCACCCCGCTCCAGCACCTCACCGGTCGCACCGGCTTCCTCCACCACGAATTCGCCACCGACTCCCGCGCGCTCATCCCGCGACCGGAAACCGAGGAACTCGCGGAACTGATCCTGAAACGACTGCCCGAATCCCCTCGGCACCTGCTCGACATGGGCTGCGGCTCGGGCGTGCTCGGGCTTTCGCTCGCCGCCGCTCGCCCGGCCTGGCGGGTGACCCTCGCGGATGTGTCGCCCGATGCGCTCGCCCTCGCCCGCGAAAATGCGAAAGGTCTGCAAATCCACAACGCGGCGTTCGTGGAGTCGGACCTGTTCCAATCACTCGAAGGCCCCTTCGACGCGATCGTGGCCAACCTTCCCTATGTGCCGGAGGCCGAACGACCGACACTCGCGCGCGAGGTGCTCCACGACCCGGCCATCGCGCTCTTCGGCGGGCCCGACGGGATGGAACTGATCCGCCGTTTCATCCCGGAGGCGGCATCCCGCCTCGCGCCGGGCGGCTGCCTCGCCCTGGAAATCGGCCACGGCCAGGCCGCGGAAACTTCCGCCCTGCTCGTACAGGCCGGACTCGCCGATGTCGAGGTGCTGCGCGACCTTTCCGGCATCGACCGCTTCCCTTTCGCCTCAAAACCATCCTGAATCCGTCCCCGCCCGCGACCCGAACCCCAACGCCATGGACAAACTCATCGTGCACGGAGGCAGCACCCTCCACGGAGCCATCAACATCTCCGGATCGAAAAACGCCTCGCTGCCCATCCTCGCCGCCACCCTGCTCACCGACAAGGCCTGCATCATCCGCCGCGTGCCCGATGTCTCGGACGCAAATTACATGGTGCAGATCCTCAGCGCGCTGGGCGCGGATGTGGAACGATCCTCGGGCACGGTGCGGATCTCCTGCACCGAGGTGGGCGATGCCGCCACCTACGAACTGGTGCGGCGCATGCGCGCTTCAATCTGCGTGATGGGCCCGCTGCTCGCCCGCAAAGGCCGCGCAGTCGTCTCGCTGCCCGGCGGATGCGTGATTGGCGACCGCCCGGTGGACCTCCACCTGCGCGGACTCGAAGCTCTCGGCGCCAAGGTTTCCTTCGAACAGGGAAACATCGTGCTCACCGCCGACAAGGGACTCAAAGGCGCGGTGATCGATCTGCGGGGCACCCACGGATCCACCGTGCTGGGCACCGACAATGTGATGATGGCCGCCACCCTCGCCGAGGGCACCACCGTCATCGAATCCGCCGCGGCCGAACCGGAGGTGGTGGACCTCGCTGAGTTTCTCAATGCCATGGGTGCGAAAATCTCGGGCGCGGGAACCGCACGCATCGTGATCGAAGGCGTGGGTTCGCTCCACGGCACGGAACACACGGTCATCCCCGACCGCATCGAGGCGGGCACCTTTCTCGCCGCCGCGGCGCTGGCGGGCGATCAAGTGCGGCTCCACCGCGTCCGCCGCGACCATCTCACTGCCATCACCCGCGCCATCGAGGAGTCCGGACACAAGGTGCTTTTCAACGACGCAGGGGACTCCTGCACGGTTCACCGCGGCGAAACAACCCAAGGCGTGGAATTGGTGACCTCGCCCTACCCGGGCTACCCCACCGACATGCAGGCGCAAATGACCGCGCTGCTTGCCACCACGCCGGGCATCAGCGTGATCAAGGACACGATCTTCCCCCAACGCTTCATGCACTGCGCGGAACTCAAGCGAATGGGCGCGGACATCCATGTCGACAACGGCTCGGCCGTGGTCCGCGGCGTGCGTAAACTCTCGGCCGCCCCGGTCATGGCTTCGGACCTCCGCGCCTCGGCCGCCCTCGTGCTGGCGGCCCTCACCGCCGAAGGCCCCACCGAAATCAACCGACTCTACCACATCGACCGCGGCTACGAACACATCGATGAAAAACTCCTCCAGCTCGGAGCCAACCTGCAACGGGTGAAGTCCCGGCCGGTCTGACCCGGCACGACGGCGCTTTCCCGGCTCTCCCGCCGCGCCCGCATTGACTCGATGCTCCCGCCGCCCCATGCTGTCCCCGTGAGCGATACTCCCGTCGTCGGCATCATCATGGGCAGCCGCTCGGACTGGCCCACCATGGAACACGCGGCCCTCACCCTCGACTCGTTCGGGATCGGCTGGGAGGCGAAAGTCGTAAGCGCGCACCGCACGCCCGACCGCCTCTACGCCTACGCCGCCGAAGCCCGTGGGCGCGGCCTGCATTGCCTCATCGCCGGCGCAGGCGGCGCCGCCCACCTGCCGGGCATGGCCGCCGCCATCACCGACCTGCCGGTACTCGGCGTTCCGGTGGAGTCAAAAACCCTGCGCGGGGTCGACTCGCTGCTCTCGATCGTCCAAATGCCGGCGGGCATCCCCACCGCCACCTTTGCCATCGGCAAGGCAGGCGCCATCAATGCCGCCCTTTTCGCCGTGGCGATGCTGGCCAACCACGACCCGGCCCTGGCCGCGAAACTTGCGGAATTCCGCGCCCGCCAGAACGCCGAGGTACGCGAGGCAGTGCTACCGACACCCGGAACACCGCCCGCCGAGAACACCTGAACCGCGTCGCCATTCCGCCTTCCCGGAACCCTGCCTTAAATTTTCCCTTGGAGGCCGACCCCGCGGTTCCTATCCTTCCCGAGAGCTCAGGAAACCCGTCCATGGCTACCCAGGAATTCACCATCCTCAACAAGCTCGGCATCCACGCCCGGCCCGCTGCTCAGTTCGTGAAGACCGCAAACCGCTTCCAATCGGAAGTCACGGTCGAAAAGGACGGCGAAGAGGTCGACGGCAAAAGCATCATGGGCCTGATGATGCTCGCCGCAGGCCACGGCTCGGTGATCTCGGTCCATGCCGAGGGGCCCGACTCCGATGCGGTGCTTGCGGCCATCGCCGACCTGATCGACCGGAAGTTCGAGGAGGAGTGAGCCTCGCCGGGAGAGGATCTTCACAAAATCTCGTCCGCGACACGCAGCGCCTGCCAGGCGGCATCGGTGTCGTGAACCCTGACAAGCCCCGCTCCCGCCGCAGCCGCGAGCACCACACACGCGACCGTCCCGGCATCGCGCCCGAGCGGATCCGGCCGGTCAAGCACCTCGCCAAGAAATGTCTTTCGGGATACGGGCACAAGCACCGGCCGCCCGAGGGCCGCCAATCGCCCCAACTCCCGCATCACCCGCAGGTTGTCGTCACACTGCTTGGCAAAATCGAGACCGGGATCGAGGATCAACGACTCACGGGCAAGCCCGCAGGCCAAGGCCAGCGCGGTCTTTTCCCGGAAAAAAGACTCCATCTCGCCCACCACGTCGGCCCACTGCACATGCAGATGCGGCTCCTTGGGTCTTCCCACGGTGTGCATGATCACCATGGCACAGCCATGCTCGGCACAGAGCACGGCATTGCGCGCATCGGGCAAGCCGCCGATGTCGTTGAGCAACTCCACCTTGCCGCCACCCATCACCGCCGCAACCACCTCCGGCCGCCAGGTATTCACCGATACCAACGGCGGCCACACCTGCACCTCGTCGCGCGGACGACTCGCCGCCACCGCCTCCTCCCAACGATCCAGCACCCCGCGTAGACGCCCCACCTCCTCCTCCACCGACACCGCCCCTCGGTTGGTCCGCGCACTCTCGGCACCCAAGTCGATGATGTCCGCCCCAGCGGCGATCTGCCTGCACACCATCTCCAAGGCCCGCCCCGCCTCCGTCGATCCGTCCCCGCAAAAGGAATCGTCGTTGATGTTGACGATCCCCATCAGCAACGGCCTCCGCGGAAACCCAATCCCCCGTCCCGGCAAACGCAACTCCATCCCCCCACGCATCTACCCACCACCGCGCCCTTGGCAAGCCGCTTCAGCCCGGCGGGGAAACGGCAAGTGTTCACGAGCGCCCAACCTCGGTCAACAAACGCTGCTCCCGAAGGAAGACCAACCGCAGAGACGCGGAGGGAAGAAATCGAACCACGGATCTCACGGATGCCACGGATGATCGGGAGCGGAGTACAGGCAGCGCGCCATCGCCGAGGGCGCACAAGGCGAACGAACCGCAACCGCTCCCGCCCATCGCCGGCAGACGACCCGGCACCCGGTAGGGGCGCCCTGCCCGGTCGCTCCACTCCTCTTCCGGAGGAAGACCGACTGCAGAAGCGCAAGCATCGCAAAAAGGACCCGGAGAGGAATCGTGGACGAATATTCTGTTTCCTCGCCGGATCAACCTTGGAGGATTGCCGACCATGGTTTTATTCGGCAGGTTCCGGGGGGCACCATGCCCGGCCGAAATTCAGGTTGATCCGACGCCCCGTCACGACTAATGTCCTCCCATGAACCATTCGTCCCTGCTTCGAGTTTCCCGCTCGAGGAACTTGTTGCAGAGCTCCGAAGCCGCTGCCAAGCAGTTTCGCGCCTTCCGGGAAGTGCAACCGGTTACCACGAGGAAGTCGCCGTGTTCCTCGCGTGCGCTGCCGAAAAGCGACTCTTCCTCGAAGCCCCGCCGTCCGAACTGAACAGGGCCCCGGACGAAGAGGGAAACGAGCATCAGGTTTGGTATCTCCCCGAAACCCGCTCCGTTCTCAAGGCAACCTGGCCGGATTTTTTCGGGCTCCTTGTGGTGCATCGCCCCGATGAGGAGCAGGCCGCCTCCCCCATCGCCTACCTGGAGCGGTGGTTGCTCCACAACGAATTGTTCGGTGACGATGTTCGGTTCATCGGCGCACTGACAACCGACCGAGGTCTGCGTTTGTTGATCCATCAACCTGCCATTGCCGGGTCTCCCGCAACGGACGAATCCATCCGGGAGTTCTTCGCATCATCCGGATGGAAACCGTTTTTTGCCGATGGCAACACAGCCTACCTCGATCCGATGCGCGAGTTGGTCGTTTCCGATACGCACCGGGGGAATCTTATCCTGATGCAAGACGGTCTTCTCGCACCGATTGATTTGCGCATCCAGAAAGTCGGCGGCTCCCTCCTTGCCTCGATCCAAGCACTCTGTGACCGCCATTAGTTCGGTCGAACCGATCCTCCTTTGCGAGGTCCGGACGGCGCGCCATCGCCGAGGGCGCACAAAGCAATCGAACCGCAACCGCTCCCGCCCATCGCCGGCAGACGACCTGAAAAAAGGTAGGGGCGCCCGGCCCGGTCGCCCCACTTTTCTCCGGCAGGATTCTCCCGCAGGAAACCAACACCGTTCAGCATTTTTGTGAGACTGCGGGGACTGACCCCAAAGAGGTCTTATTGCATTGGGGTGGTTCGGGGTGGAATCAATCTTCCATGCCCGATGCCAGGCGTGCTTCACGATAATGCGCCGTGGGCATGGCATATTCGAGTTGCCAGCGGATGGCGATGGGCCGATTCCCGGAAGCATCCAGGAACTTGCCCGTTCCAAGGAAAACGAAGGGTGAAGTAACGCCCCTGGCCGCTTCTTTTCGAATGCGCGTGAAGAAAAGGATGCGGTAGCCGAGGGCTTCATGACTGGCATAGATACGCCCCATCTTACCGCTCTGGGTGGCGGCCGCCTGGCTTTCCCAATGAAGGATGTTCGGGGCAGTAGGGAAATCGCGATACATCGTCGTCTCGGAGAACTGCTTCTCGTTTTTCTCAAACGTGACGAGATGGACGACCACTTTCTGGTCTTCAAAGTGGACCACCCCAACTCCCCTAGATCCGCTGCCTTCGAAGGCATTTTTGCCGAAGATTGCGTTAATCTCGGTGCTGGAATAAGTGCCGTGAAGTTCGAGTGCGACGGGCAAATCCGGCAGAATGCGCGAGCTCACGGAAGTATGGCTTTTCGCCCAATCCACGACTTCGGCAAGGTCCTCCATCAGGCTGCGGTTCCGTATGAGTCGCTGGTAGGCTTCTACTAGATTGTTGGCACCAATCTCACGGGCATTCCGGTTCCATAGGAGTTGATAGGCCGGGCTAGCAAACGGGTGCGTGCAAAGGGTTGGGACCTCCTCGGGCCCGGCCATCGCAAGTTTCCCCAACCATTCAAGGTAGCGTGGACCCCTTTGGAGGGCCACCCTTGCGAGGGCGAGATGAAGCTTGAACGGGACAAGGTCTGGATCCTCCGGTGCTGGTTTCCGTTGGGTGACAGCCTTCCACTGGGACCAACTCCGCTTCGCCAGCATTTCGATGGGATCCTCGCCCGAAAACTCGATGAATTCCCGGAAGCTCGGAACCTGGTCTGCAGCACAGTTCGAGAAGGCATCGCGGATGCGGAGTTCGGGATTCTGATAAGTGCGTTTGATACTGGCCAGAATGACGTCACGAGCCTGTCGTTCCATGGCGATAGCGCAGCCACTGGGCAAATGGGGAAAGCCTTTCTCCACCTCATCTAACAGTCGATGGCGCCTGCCCGGAAGGAGCGAAGTAAAGCGGAGGTCGTAGCGGAATTCACGACGGCATTGACCGACGAAATCAAGCACGGTGAGGCACTTCTCTTCGCTGGTCCGACGAAGTCCGCGCCCAAGTTGCTGGAGATAGACAATGTGGCTTTCGGTCGGCCTGAGGAAGAGTACGCAGTTGACCTCGGGAATATCGACACCCTCGTTGAAGACATCGACGACAAAAAGGATGTTGAGGCGCCCGTTGGCGAGGTCGGCTCGGAACTTGCGCCGGGTGTCGGCGTCGGTTTCAGATGTCAGACACTCAGCGGAAATTCCTGCTTGTCCGAAGAACTGGGCCATGAATCGCGCGTGTTCGATGCCCACACAGAAGCCAAGCGCCCGCACGGTCTTCCGATCGAAGTCACGGCGACCATAAGGATCGGGCAGGTATTCACAAAGCTTGTCGAGCACAAGCTGGGCGCGAAGATGATTGGCATTGAGGAGATTTTGCAGTTTGCCCTCATCGTACTTCCCGCGTGTCCAAGGAATCTGCGAGTAGTCCACAGTGGCATCGCTGACGGCGAAGTAGTGGAAAGGGCAAAGCAGCTTGTCCTGGAGGGCGTCGGGCAGGCGGATCTCAGCCGCGACGGGTCGATCAAAGTGCTCGGCAACGCTGGATCCGTCGGTGCGTTCGGGTGTGGCGGTAAGTCCGAGCAGGATCCTAGGACGGAGGAGGTCTACAATGGGATCGTAGCTCCTCGCCTCAGCGTGGTGGGCTTCATCGATGACCACATATTCCCACGCATCCACGCCGTGAACTTCGTGCAGCTTCCGGGTGGTGAAGGTCTGGATGGAACAGAAGACATGGTCCATCGAATGCGGCTCAAGACCATCGACCAACAAGCCGCCGAAGTTCCCGTCCTTGAGCACTTGCCGGAAGCTGCCGAGCGCCTGTTCGAGGATCTCCTTGCGATGGGCGATGAAGAGTAGCTTGGGATAGCGGCCGAGTTTCCGGCACTCGTTCCGATAATCAAAGGCAGCTATCATCGTCTTGCCGGTTCCCGTAGCGGCAATGATCAGGTTGCGGAAGTGTTCCCTCGACTCCCTCGCAAAGGCGAGCGATTCAAGGATTTCCTGTTGAAATGAATGCGGCGAAAGATCGAAGACGGTGAGCGGCGTGTGACCCTGGCCATCAAAGTCACCGCGCTCCTTGCGGATTGCGTCGCGAAAACGATCAGGGCTCGAAGGATCGTAGGGCTCGAAGGAAGGGTTCTCCCAGTAGCCTGAGAACTCGGCCGCACAACGGCGGAATAAATGCGGGAGTTCGCGTGAGGCGCATTTCACGGTCCATTCGAGCCCGCTGGTCATCGCCGCATGGGAGAGGTTAGCTGAGCCGATGTAGGCAGTGGAGAGCCCGGATTCGCGATGGAAAAAATAGGCCTTGGCGTGAAGACGGGCGGCGTGGGTGTCGTAGTTGATGCGGACCTCGGTATTTGGCAGTGCAGCAATCTCCTCGACGACGGAAGGATCAGAGGCCCCGAGGTAGCTGGTGGTGATGAGGCGCAGCATGCCGCCACGTGCGGTGAACTGCCGCAGCGGGTCGCGAAGCAGGCGCATACCGCCGGATTTCACAAAAGCGACGAGCATGTCACAGCGCTCTGCAGTGGCGAGTTCTAGTTCAATTTCCCGACCGAGTTGAGGCAGACCGGGAGCGCCGGTGAGGAGCGATGAGGCGGAAAGTTCTGTGAGTGGGCGCGGAGAGGGCCTGTCGGTGCCAGCGAGTTCCTCCAGCACGTCGTGCTCATCGCTGCGTGCGATCCGCTCGTTCAGCAGAAAGGCAAGGTCATCACTCTTGCTCGAAATCGATTCGATGACGGCGTTCGCCAACTCGATCTGCCGCGAAGCATCATTGGGGCCGTAGATCCGAATGGCTTTGGCAAGCTGGGCTGCCAGAAAGCGCGTGAGATAGTCTGGTAATTGAGCGATCTCGATCTTGCCATACAAGGGCACGATTCCATCGGCCTTCAGATCCTCGATCTGGCGGATGAGGCTTTCAGTGACAAGATCGTCGTAAATCCCGGGCTTCATGGCTTGGTCGCGACAACCTTGGCATCCTTACTGACTGCTAGGAATTTTCTTTTGGCCGCAGGCTCCTGAAACAGCTGTTGGGCCGGACCGGAGGGTGGGGGAAAAGGGGAGTTTGGGTAGAGCTGAAATGCTGACAGGGAGAATGCTCCACAGAACGCCGGAGCTTGGCGGTTATCATTTGTCCACGGCAGTTATCAATGGCGACCAGCGTAGCTCTCCTAGCCGCTTTGCCAAGATTTCTTTTGGCGGCGGTTTTGCAGCAAGCGGGCTTCCTGCATGTCAGTTGTTTTCGATAACCAGGATCGGGCCGTCGTTAAAATGAATTTCCTTGGGCTTCCATGCCCAGCTTTGTTCGTAAATGGGGTCAGGCTTAGCTTGTTCAAAGTTGGATATCCTTTCCTGTTTCATCGAGTGCTTTTCCCAAGCGCTTGATACCGCCTTGCTGCTATCGCCGCGGGCCATCACGTAGCCAGAAGCAGCCGTGGACGAAGACGACGGTATGGTGAGCGGGCAGGACGATGTCGGGTTTTCCGGGTAGGGATCGGTTGAGGGGACCGCGGACGGTAAAGCGGTAGCCGAGGCGGTGGAGGATGGAGCGGACGGCGAGTTCGGGGCGGGTGTCGCTGCCGCGGATCCGCGCCATCAGCGCCGAGCGCTTTGCCGGGGTGAGGATGTCCATGGCAGGAAGAGGAAGTGCCACGAAATTACCGAGAAGCTAGAGCCAGGAACTTGGAACCTGGAACAAGGGGCCCACTTCATTCGCGTTCATTCGTCTGATTCGCGGTTTTCTTTCTTCCTGCGCTGCAGGTCTGGAAGAGGGAACCGCAGAGAACGCAAAGGGCGCAAAAGGCTTTGAGGCGTTGCGAGATCTTTCGGGCAGGGTCGGGAGCAAGGTACAAGGCATCTACAATCCGCGCGGGTGCCTCATGATGTGGCCGCGGCTTGTGCGGGTTTCCGGCTTCCAGCGCGGGCCGCTGCGTCCTCCGGGGCCGCCGGTATCCAGACGCAGTCCGGCGATCACCACGAACACATGTCCCTTGCGGACATACACCGTGATCCAATCGCCCTCGCCGCGCTTGCCGTACTTGAAGAATGCGTTCGAGTGCAGGCTGCCCTTGAGCAGGCCGGCTTCGCGCAGCACATACGAGACCGTGCCGGAGCAATCGTAGCCGCTGTCGTCATGCCGTGCGTGGCCGCCTCCCCACTTGTAGGGCATCCCCTGCAGGCGGTTGCCGGCCGCGATCGCCCGCTTCACCGCCTGCGGCGCCTTGCGCGGCGCGTAGGCCATCCCGTCCTTGAGCAGGGCGGTGCGCCCCGGTTCGAAGCGGTAGACCACCGGCTTGCGCGCCTTGACTTGGAACGAGCAGGAAACGGCCAAGCATGACACGAGCAATGCCGCCCATCCCGCCGGTCTCATGCATTTCACCATACCTGAATTTCAGGAAAATGAAATGAAAAACCGCTTCAGCGCTCCACCGCTTTTCCCGGCAATTCACTCGCGACGTTCCTTGTTCCTCGTTCTTGGTTCCTTGTTGAGCCTGGGAGGTCCGAAGGTCTATTCAGGCTCTCGCCTCGACTCACAACTCCTCCTCTGCCCCTCCGGGTCCTTTGCTTTCTCTGCGGTTCCCATTCTTGCAAAGGGGAGGCTGGGATCCGGGCAAAAAAAGAGCCCGGCACCTTGTTTCCAAGATGCCGGGCCTGTA
>CAZMUK010000024.1:0-17740 GCA_964569415.1 uncultured Luteolibacter sp.
GGGGGATGGGTTGGGGGGATGGGTTGGGGGGATGGGTTGGGGGGATGGGTCGGGGGGATGGGTCGGGATCATGTCACCATGGCCGCGATCTCGCGCCCGATCGGAAGGCATGCGGTGGCGGCTGGCGAGGGAGCGTTGCAGACATGGAGGGCGTTGCGGCCGCGCTGGATCAGGAAATCATCCACCAGGGATCCGTCCCGGCGCAGCGCCTGTGCCCGGACTCCGGCGGCGCAGGGGACGAGGTCGTCGGGGCCGATTTCGGGCACGAGGCGGCGCAGGCTTTCGACGAAGGCTTGTTTGGAGAACGAGCGGCGGATCTCGCGCAGCCCTCCCGCCGGATTGGCCGCCGCAAGCCGCAGGAATCCGGGATAGGACAGGGTTGAGAAAAGGTCGCGCAGCACCACATCCCGTTTGCGGTATCCCTCCCTTGCGAAAGCGGGCACCGCATTGGGTCCGGCATGCACCGATCCGTCGACCATCCGCGTGAGGTGCACGCCGAGAAACGGAAAGGCGGGGTCGGGAACGGGGTAGACGAGTCCTCGCACCAGATGCTCCCGCTCCGGGATTAATTGATAATATTCACCACGAAACGGAATGATACGCGCGTCCGGCACGCAGCCCGCCATTGCGGCGATGCGGTCGCTGTGGAGTCCGGCGCAATTGATCAGGAAGGCCGACTCCACCGCTCCCTTGGTGGTTTCAAGGATCCACCGGTTTCCGTCGGGCACGACTCCGAGCACCTCGGTGCCGAAGCGGGTGGTGCCGCCTGCTGTTTCGAAGAGTTCCCGGAGTTTCGCGCTCACGAGGCGGTAGTCGGTGATGCCCGTGGACTTCACGGCGAGGGCCGCCTTGCATGAGACATGTGGTTCGATCTCGCGGACCTGTCCGGGATCGATCCGTTCCACCGGCACTCCGTTCTCGATTCCGCGCCGGTGGAGTTTTTCCAGTTCCGGGATTTCCCCATCGCTTGCGGCGGTGATCAGTTTCCCGCAGATGCGGTGAGGGATCCCGTGCATTTCGCAAAATTCCGCCATTGTGCGCGCGCCCTCGGTGGCGAGTCGCGCCTTGAGGCTTCCGGGGCGATAGTAGATTCCCGAGTGGATCACCCCCGAGTTGCGCCCCGACTGGTGGCGTGCCGGGCCTTCCTCCTTTTCGACAAGCAGGATCGAGGCCTTCGGGAAGCGTTGCGCGAGGTGGACGGCGGTGGAAAGACCCACGATCCCTCCGCCGATGATGGTGTGATCAAATGGTTTCATGCGTTGGGAGCGGTTGCCGCCCCCTTGTACCGGTTTTCCCATATCATCCAAGGAGCCTTTCCGGATTGGTGGAGTTGCTCGAGCACCATCCGGTCGCGAAGGGTGTCCATCGGCTGCCAGAATCCGTCGTGCCTCCATGCCCGCAGTTGGTCGTCTTTGGCGAGGTTGTCCATCGGTTCGCGTTCCCAGACCGTCGAATCGCCATCGATGTAGTCGATCACCTCCGGTTCGAGCACGAAGAAGCCGCCGTTGATCCAGGCTCCGTCGCCGGGGGGCTTCTCGCGGAACGAGGAGACCCGCGTATCGCCGTCGGCGAGGGTGAAGGCGCCGAAGCGTCCGGGGCATTGGACCGCCGTGAGCGACGCAAGGCGGCCGTGCGAGCGGTGCCAGCGGATGGTCGCTGCAATGTCGGTATCGCTCACCCCGTCGCCGTAGGTAAGGCAGAAGGTGCCGTCCCCGATGGCCTCCGCCGCGCGGCGCAGCCTTCCTCCGGTCATCGTCGACTCGCCGGTATCGACACAGGTGACCCGCCATGGTTCCGCACGATGGTTGCGGGAGATCGTTTCACCCTTGCCGAAATCAAAGGTCACATCGCCGGAGTGCAGGAGGTACTTCGAGAAGTAGTCCTTGATCTGGTCGCCCTTGTGTCCGCAGCAGATGACGAATTCGTTGATGCCGTGCGCGGCGTAGATCTTCATGATGTGCCAGAGGATCGGGCGGTTTCCGATCGAGATCATGGGTTTGGGCCGCACCGCGCTTTCCTCGCTGATGCGGGTGCCGTAGCCTCCTGCAAGAATCACCGCCTTCATGAGGCACCTCCTTGCGCGGCGGCGCATGCGGGGACGCGTCTTCCGGCGGCACCGCCCACCATCTCGTGTCTGCCGCGCAGCACGCGTGCGGGCACTCCGGCGGCGACCGACATGGGCGGGATGTCGGAGGTGACCACCGAACCCGCGCCGATCACCGCGCCCTCGCCGATTGTCACGCCGTGGAGCACGATCACTCCGTGGCCGAGCCAGGCGTCGTCGCCCACCACCACATCGCCGCGGCTTTCGAGCGGTTGCGACACGATGAGGCGGTGGGGGGCGCATCCGTGGTTGTAATTGTAGAACGCGCAGTTGGCGGCGATTTCCGCGCGTCTGCCGATGCGGATGCGCGAGAGTTGCGAGTGGAGGTGGCATCCGGGCTGGATGTGAGCCTCTTCGCCGATCTCGATGCTGCCGCCGGATCCGGTTTCGAGGAATGAATTTCCGTACAGGTGGGCGCGGTCCGCGATTCGGATGCGCCCGCCCGCTCCGGTTTCACGCACGACCACTCCATCGCCGATCAGCACATGGGCGCCGGTCTCGAAGCAGGAATGGTGCACCGAGGCGCGCGGCGAGACGAAGCCCTGACGGCTCAGCGAGGAAAGGAATGCCGCGTCGTGATGCGGGGGGACTCCCGCCGAGGCGAGCCACGAGGCCACGCGGCGGAGTGCTCGCGGAGTGTGTCGCGAGAGCAGTGCCCTGCGGATCCTGAGGTGTCGGCGGGGGATGCCGGTGGGGAAGGTGGCGATCATGGGGAGCCGGGTGTGATGGTTGCCGTGAGGCGGACGAAGAGCCGGGTGCGTCCGTTCTCGGGCAGATGGAAGGTCATTTGCCGGGATCCGGGATTCGCTGGATCGGGGCCGGCAATGACGATCAGGCCGTCGCCGGCGTTGGCCCGTGTCCATGGGCCGGCGGGATCGGCGGCATATTGGAGGAACACCTGGAGTCCCGGATCGATCGCGGCCGGTTGCGCGAGAGGGCAGCTGAGGCTCACATACGACGAGATGGTGCCGTCACCATCCGGATCGCCGCGCATCCGTTCCGCTTTCGGGAGTCGCCCGGCATCGGGACCCGTTGCCGGATTTCCCCCCGTGAGATACTCGAAGGCGTTGGCGACCGTGTCCCGGTCCGGGTCCGCCGCGGTGCTTGCCGGGAGTCCGTGGGAGGCGAGCCAGGCACCGAAGGTGGTCGGTGCCGAGGCGGAGACCTCGAGGGTCACCGCGGCCGGATCCGATTCCAGCGTGGAATTGCGCGCCCGGTAGGTGAACGAGTCGGTTCCAGTGAATCCCGGGTTCGGCACATATGAGAACGAACCGTCCGCGCGGAGGTCGACCGTCCCGTTTTTCGGAAATGATATCAAAACAGACGATAGTGCGGATCCGCCGGGGTCCGTGTCGTTCGCAAGCAGACCGGGTGCTGCGACCGCGCGGGACGCGTCCGCCCGCACGGAGAAGGTATCCGGTGTGGCGAGGGGCTGGCCGCCGGCGGCGTATTGCGCCGTGACTGCCGTGTCCGCATCAGCCGTCATGGCGAGCACGGGCTGCGATCCGGCCGCGGTGCCGCCCCGGCTCCATTGGCGGAAAGTGAGGGTGCCTGCCTGCGGAGGTGCGCTGAGTTCGACCGGTTCCCGATCGCGGTACCAAAGGACGAAAGGAGTTGTGCCGGAGCTTTGCCCGGTGAGATCGGCGGGGGAGGAGTTGATCACGGTTGCGGCCTGCGAGGAGTCAACACGGATGGCGCGCGCCGGATCGTTGCGGAAGAGCAGCACACGGTCCACCAGCAGGTCGCTGAACGATGCGGAGGCCCCGGGCAGTGTGCCGGACGCGTCGGTCAGTTCGAGGGTCACCGTTGCCGCATCCGCGACAAAGGAATTGAATTGCCGTGACCAGCGGGTGGGTCCCTCCGCTGCGGAGAGATCGATGGTTTGGTCGAGCAGGGTTGTTGCACCGAGGATGCGGATGCGGATCCGTTGCCGTTTGTCGGGGAGCCCGAAGATTCCGGTGTCTAGGTACAGATGATGGATTCTTCCGGGAATGGTCGTGAGGGTTTGCGATGCGGTGCCGCCGTAGGAGTCATCCCCTCCGTTGAAGACCAGCATCCGCGATCCGTCGGTCGCGGAATGCGATGGATCGGCCTCGTGGACGAACGGCGAACCCGTGGTGGACCACGAACCGGGCCGCGGGCGGGCGGGATCGCCCTCGTTTCCCGATTCGAAGCTTCCGTTTGCCATCAGGTTTCGTGGTGCCGCGACGATGATGCGGACCAGAACCGGCGGCGATGCGGAGAACCCGTCGGAGCACCGGTATGTGAAGGAATCGGTTCCGAGGAATCCCGGGTCGGGCAGGTAGGAGAATCCTCCGTTGGCTGCGAGTTGCAGTGTGCCGCGGGACGGGCCTGTTTCGAGGATCGCGGAGAGCGGTCCTTGGGCATCGGCATCCGTGTCGTTGCCGAGAACACCCGGTGCGGGGATTTCGAGCGCCGGTTCAGGGGCAGCCGTGTGGACATCTTCCGCCGCCACCGGCACCGCGTTGGGCGCCAGGGTTGTCAGGACCACGCCGTCGACCAGCAGGTCCGAGTTGACCGCGGCTGTTCCTCCGATGGTTGCGGAGAAATCGTGGAGCGAGAGAGTCGTCGCCGTCGAGTCTGCGATGAACGCGTGCGATACCGGCACCCATGTCGCCGGCCCCGAGACCGCGGTGCGGTCCGTGGTCGCGTACAGCAGCAGGTTGTTTCCTTTGAGTGTCACGAGCAACCGTTGCCTGCTTCCCGTGAGTCCGAGGATTCCCGCCTGAAGGTCGATCCGGTAGCGTGTCCCCGGCACGGTGGCGAAGGTTTGGGAGAGGGTGGAGCCATGGGTGTCGTTTCCCCCGTTGAAGAGAGCCACCCTCGTTCCCTCGGTGGCTGTGTAGGATCCGGACACCTCGAGTGAGCGGGCATTGCCGGTGGCCGACCATCCCGCGGGAGAGTCCGTGGTGCCGGGTGTTCCTTGTTCGAAGCCGCCGTTCGCGAAGGCAAGGGCGGGTGGATTGTCCACCGTCAATGAGGCCGTGGCCGCTTGCGACTCCATCATCCCGTCTGAAGCCCGATAGGTGAACGAGTCCGCTCCGGTGAATCCGGTGTCCGGTATGTAGAGCAGTCCTCCGT
This sequence comes from uncultured Luteolibacter sp., assembly GCA_964569415.1. Classification (GTDB taxonomy): domain Bacteria; phylum Verrucomicrobiota; class Verrucomicrobiia; order Verrucomicrobiales; family Akkermansiaceae; genus Luteolibacter. The sequence continues at coordinate 5,207 of CAZMUK010000024.1, forward strand.
CGGGTGCGAGCACGAGCGATCCGTGTTGCGGTTCGGTCACCACCGACGCCGTCAGCAGCGAGGACTCGGCATCGGTGTCGTTCGCGAGCACGCCCGGCCGCTTGATCTCCAGCGGTTCGTTGCGCCGCGCGGTGTAGGAGTCGGCGACGGCGGATGGCGGCGTGCCGGGGACGGGTCCGGATTCAACCCGGACATGGTCGAGAACGAGATCCGCATCGGTGCGTTCGTTGACCGGAAGTTCCTCCGAGCGGTCCTCGATGCTGAGGGTCACCTGGCCGGATGCGGTGGTGAATGCCGCCGTGACATTCGTCCAGCGGGTGGGTCCCGTGATGTCGGTGTTGCGGCTGAGGAGGATGCCGCTTTGGTCGGAGACCACGATCCCGAGGCGCTGGCGTTTGCCCGCGGTGCCGATGATTCCGGCATCCAGGGAGATCGTGAAGGATCCGCCCGGGGCGGTGGGGATCGTTTGCGATATTGCCCCGTCGAAGGAGTTGGTTCCCGGGCTGAAGACCAGCAGGCGGGTTCCCTCCGTTGCGAGGTAAGGAGCGGAGGAGACATAGCCGCTCTGGCTTCCCGTGCGTGTCCATGAGTCCGGCGCGGTGAATCCCCCGTCGAGCAGGGTTCCGGTTTCAAAGCCGCCGTTGGCGGGGGACGGATCTTGTGCGTTTGCCGTGGAGAGCGGCAGCGCGGGAAGGGAAAAGAGGACTGCGGCGAGCGTGCGGATGCGGTGGGTCATGGGGGGGGCGGCGTGGAGTTGCCTTCCTTGTAGGACATGAGTCCGCTGCCGATCATCACGCGAAGGCGGCGTTTTCCGTGTCAGGACGCGTGTGAGGAATCGCGTGATGGCGCGATCGTTCCATGCCCCTGATGATCACTCTCCGAACGCCATGGGAATGTTGCAGGAAAGGTCGAGAAGATGGATCCGCAGGATGAACCTGATGCTTCATCCGCCCGCGGATGCCGTGTGGGCGATCGGCATGCTTGCGGGTCCCTCACCCTTCGCTCTTCATCCGGTGCGCGGCATCCGCAATCCGGTGCTCACGGCTCGGGATGTCGATGATGTGAGGGCCGGGCTGGTCGCCGATCCGTTTTTGATCCGCGAGGGCGACGGCTGGAGGATGTTTTTCGAGGTCTACGATCTCGATGCCGGACTCGGCAGGATCGCCACCGCATCCAGTCCGGACGCATTGCGCTGGAAGTACGGCGGCGTGGTCCTGAGCGAGCCGTTTCATCTTTCGTATCCGCATGTGTTTCGTGCCGAGGACCGCTGGTTCATGATCCCGGAGACCCATCAGTGCGGCGAGGTGCGGTTGTACGAGACCTGCGGGTATTCGTGGCAATGGAGGCATGCCGCCACGCTGCTGGAGGGAAGACCCTTCGTGGACGCCACTCCATTTTTTCATGGCGGCGAGTGGTGGATGTTCGCATCCACCGGGAAGCCCGGGCATTGGTATTGCGGCGAGTTGCATCTGTTTCATGCGGGACATCCCGGCGGTCCCTGGCGCGGCCACCCGTGGAATCCGGTGGTTTCCGGAACCCGGCGCGACTCCCGCCCCGCGGGCCGCGTCATCGCGCATGAGGGCGGTCTTTTCCGTTTCTCCCAGGACTGTCGCCGGGTGTACGGCCGCAGTGTCTCGGCCCACAGGATCGACCACATCGATTCCGTTTGCTATTATGAAACGCTTGCCCGGAGAGGGATTCTCGACGGTGTGGAGAGCGCGGATTGGAATTCCGGCGGCATGCACCATCTCGATGCCTGCGAGCGGGTGGACGGCGGTTGGCTTGCCTGCTTTGACGGCTGGTGTCCGGGGGCGGTCGGCGTCCCGTCCGCATGATTCGCGGCGATGCGGTCTTCAAGTACCTCCGCTTGATCCGAGGATCTCCACCATCGCATCGCGGAAGGCCCTTGCGAATGCCGCCGGAGTGTGGCGGCTGCGGGCGATGTCAGTGCATCCGGCGGAGCGCATGGCGAGCGTCTTTTCGTCGGTGGATGATGCCTCGCGCGCGGCGCGGCGGACCTCCTCCACGCTTCCCTCGCCAATGATGAATCCGTGTCCTTCCGTCTCCACCCCGGTCTCGCGGGTGATCACCGGAATCAGGCCCGCTTGCATGCACTCGATCGTGCTGGTGCTCAACCCTTCCGAGCAGCTGGGAAACACCAGGAAACCGCACGAAGCCATGAGTTCGCCAAGTTGCGGATCATCTCCCGCCATCCAACCCGTGGTGCGGATGTTTTCCGTGTGGTGCAACTCCCTTCGGTAGGCTGCCTCGAAGTCCGGTTCCTTGTCGACCGGTCCACATACCGTCAGCTTGAGGTCGGGCATGCCCGCGAATGCTTCGAGCACCAGATCGAGCCCTTTGTGCACGAGACCGCCGCTGCCGAACCAGAGGAAGTTCGTGCGGGCACGGGCCCAGTCCCGTTGCGGCGCAAGACCGCGGGGTTGCACCGGTGCCGGCAGGGGAATGATCCGTTTTCCGAAGGCCCGGAAGGTCGACACCGCGTAAGGTCCCGCGTTGCCGATCGCGACATGGGCGTGTTCGATGCCGCGGTTGGGCGTTTCCCAGCGGCGGGGTGCGAGGGTTGTTGCGCGGCGCTCCAGCAGGGCGCGGAGTCGTCCCGCCTCGTTGGCGTTGCTGTGGTTGATGTGGGCGGTATCGATGTGGAAGACCCTCGTGCAGTCCCTCCCGCAGCGGGACGCGAGGCGCTCCATGTTGTGGCGGACATCGATAAACACCGAGCAGGGACTGTCCGGAACGAACGACATGTTTCGGTAGTCGATCACATCCGTGACGAAGCCGAGTTCCGAGAGGACGCGCGCCATTTCGCGCGACTGGCGGAAATTGGTGTGGGTGAGCAGCGAGGGGTGGTCCGCGGGCAGGAAGAATGCCTCGGTGCGGTAGGACAGCAGTGCCCGGCCCCGCGGAGTGCCTTCCGGTTCGATGCGGAACACCCTCGAGACCGGATCGGCGCGCCATGTGCCCGTCATCAGGCGCCGTGTTTCGCGCAGCAGTTGCCGGCCCCTGTCACGCCTTTTCGGGGTGTCGGTGATTTCTGAAACAATCATCGGAGGGCGGGTGCGCGGTTCGGAGACGGTTGGTTCCGCGAGTGGTTCCACGAGTGCCTCACCAGCACCGATTTCGCTTCCCAACCCGGATGGTGGAGCCTGCCGGTTCCGTAGAAGTCGCCGTCCTGCGTGCGGATGGTGGCTGCGTCCTCGAGATAGTCCTCCGGGCCGGCGGGTGAACCGATGTAGACATGGATCTGATATTCCCCTCCGCCCAAGGGCCAGTCCGGAACAAGGAAGTCCACCCATCCCTTGCCCGCGAGCGTGAGCGGCCGCGGGTCGGAGAGTTCGGTGGAGAGCATGAAGTAGGTTCTCATTTCACGGCAGACATCCACGCACACCACCGCTCCCTCCAGCGGAGTGGTTCCGGTGGTCTCATAGGAAATCCGCACCACGACGTCCCGTCCCGACATCACCTCGTGCACGGGCGATCCGTCGCGGTTGTGGAGACCCACCCCGACGAGGCGTGCGCCGCCGCGGCCCGTCCGGTCCGCGCGCTCCGCGGGCGGTTGCGAGGCGAGCGAGGAAGATCCTTCCAGATAGCGTGCCAAAACCGCGCGCGTGGGACCGTCGGCTGCGATGGATCCGTTCTCCATGAGTACGCAGCGCCTGCAGAGGTTCTGCACCGCCGGCATCTGGTGGCTCACGAGGATCACGGTCCTGCCCTCCTTGCGCGAGACATCCTCCATCTTGCCGAGGCACTTGCGTTGGAAGTCCGCGTCCCCGACCGCGAGCACTTCATCGACGATGAGAATGTCCGGCTCGAGATGGGCGGCCACGGCAAAGGCCAGGCGAACATACATTCCACTGCTGTATCGTTTCACCGGAGTGTCGAGAAAGCGCCCGATGCCGGAGAACGCCGCGATCTCGTCGAATTTCCTGCGGATTTCGCCGCGGCGCATTCCGAGCACGGCACCGTTGAGGAAAATGTTTTCCCTGCCCGTCAACTCGGGATGGAATCCGGTACCCACCTCCAACAGGCTCGCCACCCGTCCGCGCAACCGGATCCTTCCGGAGGTCGGCTCGGTGATGCGGCTCAGCAGCTTGAGCAGGGTGGACTTGCCGGCGCCGTTGCGTCCGATGACGCCCACCGTCTCGCCCGCTTCGATCCGGAGGTCGAGATCGCGCAGGGCCCAGAACTCCCCGGGGTCCTCCGGCTTCTGTTCCCGCTTGCCCAGCAGACCGCACATGGATCGTCGCGCCGCCTGCTCGAGCACATGGCGCAGTCCCTCGCCCCGGGCCTTGCGCACACCGATCCGGTAGCGTTTCGAGAGTCCTTCAATCGAGATGACGGTGCGCGTTTCCATGGGGGTTCGTGTTTCAGACCACATCGGCGAAGGTCCGCTCCATGCGGCGGAAGAACAGGATGCCCGACCACAGCAGTGCCGCCACCATCACCACCGAGACCAGCAGTTCGCCCGCCGGCGGAGGTTCGTGCCCGAGGATGGTCCAGCGGAAGCCGTCGATCACCCCGACCATCGGGTTGAGCGCGTATACGGCGCGCCACTCCTCGGGCACCACCTTGCTGGTGAAACCCACGGGCGAAACATAGAGGCCGAACTGGACGACGAAAGGTACGATGAACCGGAAATCACGATATTGCACCATTAGGGCCGATACCCAGATTCCCGCGCCGAGGGCTGCGGCGAAGGCGAGCAGGATGAAGAGGGGGAGCAGGGCCAGCTCCGGGCCGGGCCGGTGGCGCAGGAACACAAGCAGGATGCCGAGCATCGCCGCGGAGATCAGGAAGTCCACGAGTCCGGTGATCACGCTGCTGGCGGGGACGACGAGCCGGGGGAAATAGACCTTGGAGACCATTCCGGCGTTGGCCACGAGGCTGTTGCCGCTCTCGGCGAACGCGGTTGCGAAGAACTGCCATGGCAACATTCCGGCGAACACGAGTGCCGGGTAGGAGCCGCCCGCCGACGGCATGCCCGCGAGTTTTCCGAATACGAAGGTCAGTGCCGCGAGGGTCAGCAACGGCCGCAGCACGGCCCAGGAAATGCCGATGACCGTCTGCTTGTAGCGAACGAGGATGTCCCGCCATACGAGAAAGCAGAAGAGTTCCCGGTAGCGCCAGAGGTCGCGCCAGTATCCGGAGGAGCTTCCGGGTTCAATGATGGTTTCCTGTTTCATGATGGTTGGAGGCTTCCCGATCCGACGGGGTGTTCGCCGAAGCGCGGCCATGAGGAGGAGCGTCTGCGCATCCAGAGAAGGGTCTTTGCGCGGAACTCCTCCGCGCGACCCCTGGTCCGGGTGAGTGCGTCGGCGCTGCTTTGCAGCAACCTCGCCCTTTCGCGGTTGCGGAGGTCGTCGAGCGCTTGTTCAAAGAGGTCCCGTGCTTCCGAGGACAAGCGGATGCCCGATCCCAGGATCCCTGTGATTACCGATGCGCACACCGCATTGTGGCGGGTTGCGTCGTTCATGCAGGCCACGCCGGTGCCCGCCGGGCTGTTGTATTTTCGCACGAGCGGGTCGCGGATGAATCCCCAGCGCCCTTGATTGGTGAGTCGCACCGCCAGTTCGTAGTCCTCGAGCAGGCGTAAGCGGTTGTCGTACCCTCCTGCTTTGTGGAACGCGTCCCGCCGCACGATCATCGTCTGGTTGAAGAGCACGAATCGGCTGGCGAGGATTTCCTGCGGATTGGTCCACTCCCCCTCGGCCAGTCGAGGTTCGATGCCCGCCTTGTCGAAGGAGCGACCGATGCAGCCCCGGCCTTCCTCGATGAGGGTCGCGTTGCAGATGCAGCAGCACATCCGGCGTCCGGCCCGTTCCAGGAGGCCTGCCTGCCGTTCGAGCTTCGAAGGGTGCCAGAGATCGTCCGAGTCGAGGAAAGCAAGCAGCGCGCCGCGCGCCTCGCCCGCCCCGATGTTGCGTGCTGCGGAGGGCCCCGCATTGGCTTGACGGATCACCCGGATGCGGTCGCCGAAGCATTCCAGTGCCTCCGAGGTGCCGTCGTCGGAACCATCGTCGACCACGATGATTTCCTGGTCGCGGTGGGTCTGCCGCAGCGCGCTGCGGACTGCTGCGCCGATCACCGGGGCGCGGTTGAACACGGGGATGATGGTCGAGATCAGCATGGATGCGTGGGCTGCAGGGTGCGGATCACTTTCGCGGGGGCGCCTGCGGCGACGCTGCGGGCCGGTATGTCCGAGCGGACCACCGAGTTGGCACCGATCACCGCATGCTCTCCGATCGACACGCCCGGGCAGACCACCACCCCTTGGCCGATCCATGAGCCGTCGCCGATGGTCACGGCGCGCGCTCCGGTGATTCCCTGGTCCATCACCGCGAGGCCCGGATCCGCGTGCGCGTGCTGGTGGTCCGAAATGTGGAGGTATCTTCCGGCGAGGACCCGGTTGCCGATCCGTACCTGCGCGCATGCCGACAGGAAAAGCCCGTCTCCGAAGCGGCAGCCGTCGCCGATGAGCAGCACCGTGTCCGCGCGGGAGGGACCTTCTTCATGCGCGAGCAGCCAGGCGTTGCGGCCGATGCACACATCGTTGCCGATCTCGATGCGTCCGGTGCCGTGGAGCGATGCCGGCGGGCGGATCACGCTGCGTTTTCCGAAGTAGCGGAATCCGTTGCGGATCATCGTCGTGAAGAGTCCGGTGCGGATGCGGTCCGCAAGTCGCAGGAGGCGCATGGGCAGGTGGTTCATCGCAAGGCGGGGGCGGGAGGTTGGGGGATCAGTGCGGAGATCGCCGCGGCGTTCATCCAGAGGAGCAGCACCGACTGGTCGAAATAGGACACCGAGATTCCGGTCACCGCGTGGGCGAAAAGTCCCGCGCCAAGCGCCCATGCGGTGAACGCCTCCGGGGCCGCTGTCTCCGGGTATGTCGCGGTGCGGAGCACGGCTCCCAGCAGTCCGCCGAAGACGGCGACAAGCAGCAGCATCGCCGCGAGACCGCCCATTACGCCGTAGGCGATGTAGTGGTTGGTGATGTCGGTGTGGTTCGGGGCCGATGCCGTTCCCTGCTGGGGCATCCAGTGGCGGGTGGCATCGGTTCCGAACAGCCACCATTCCCCGATGTGGGCGAAGGTCCGTTCGATGAGAAAGGAGCGGTGCCAGCCGGTGCTTCCGCCGGAAATGTCAATTTTTGATATCAAATAGTAGGGAGGTCTTTCCATGACCAGCATCAACGCCAGGTAAGCGGGCACGCAGGAGAGCGCCAGTGGCCGCACCCATCCGCGCCGCCACCACATCAGAAGGGCGGCGCAACCCGCCGCCAGGGTCATGACCGGACCGCTCGAGGAGGAGGCCGCCACCATGGTGAGTCCCGCGGCCATGCCTGTGGCGGCGGTGGCCGGGTGTCGCCGGAGAATCGCCGCGAAGAGGGGAATCGCGGCGGCACCGACCGTCCCGGCGAGGATCGGGTGGGCGAAAGGCCCTTGGGCGCGCAACTTGCCGGCGCGGGACAGCACCGCCTCCGGCACGCCGCCGAAGATGGCGAACGGGTTGCGGGCCAGCGACTTCTCCACGATCATCGCGAGCGCCACGGGCACCAGCAGCCATGCGAAGGCGCGGATCCATGCCTCCGCATCGGCGGGCCCGTGCATCCAGGTACGCGTGAGGAAGTACGCGCCGAGGATGTTGAACAGCATTCCCGAGATGTACACCGGGCCGGATCCCGGCGATCCGTCGTGGAAGAGACTCGCCAGCAGCAACCAAGCTCCGAGCAGCGCCGTGAGTCGGTCGCTGCGGTTCCATTCGCCGGCCATGTGCTCGCCGCGGATCACGACCCGCGCGATGCCTGTTGCGATCACGAGTCGTGTGAGGGGGAGTGTGACAGGTCCGATGTCCCAGGACTGGCCGAGGGTCATTGTCGTGCAGCAGGCGGTGAGCGCGGCCGGAGCCCAGCGGGCGGGCAGCGTCCAGACCGCGGTGCAGAGCAGCACGGCGAGGGCAAGGGCGGTGGCGTTCATCGGAGGGCGGCGGCGGAAGGGTTGCGGTAGATTTCCAACAGGCGTTGGCCCGCTTGCCGCCATGTGAGTGAGTCCGCCCCGGCGAGTGACCGCGCGCGCAGGCCGGCGAGCACATCGCGCGAGCCGTCGAGCAAGCGAAGGTGGTCCGTCAGTGCCGCGACATTCCCGGCCGGATGGATCAGTCCGTCGAGCATGTGCGTGCAGGGCGCCCCGGTGTGATCGGAAACGAGCGGGACGCATCCGGCGCCGCGCGCCTCGTAGGTCACCAGTGCGCTGCCCTCCTCAAGCGACGGCAGGAGGAGAACATCGGACATCGCCATCAGTTCCGGCACATCCGGACGGGGTCCGAGGACCTCCACCCCGTTTTGATCGAGCAAGTCTTGAATCGCGGGAAGATATGAATCCTCCATGCGTCCGCAGATCATCAGTCGGCCGTCGGTTCCCGCGCCGGACTGTTTCCATGCCTCGAGGGCGATGTGGAGTCCCTTGCGCGGTTCGCCCACTCCGGCAAAGACCGCCACCAGGCCCTTGCCGCAGCCGTTGCGCGGGCCCGGGCGAGGGCGGAAGCGGTCCGGATCATAGCCGTACTGGTGCCTCAGGAGCGAGGAGGGATCGAAGCCTTCGGCGAGAAAGGTGTTCCTGACGAAATCCGAGGGGCAGAGCAGGGCGTCGGCCGCCGCGTATTCCTGTTCTTCGCGCGCGAGGTTTTCCGCGTCGAACGAGTGATCGTGATGTTTGGGAAGCCGGACTCCGAGTCGTTGGTTTTCGCGTCCGGTGATCGCGTAGGCGAACGCGGTGTGTGCGTTGGGACGCTCCAGCAGGCAGAAGGCGCCGGCCGCGCGCGCGGCGTGGAGCGACTCGAGGGATCCGAGCGGCCAACCGTGAAATACATCGTAGAACCCGCGGTGTGCGCGGATCCAGCGTGCGGCGAGATGGTCATGCCAGCGGCATTTCGCCCGTCGTCCGAGCAATCGTTCCGGGACCCGTGCCTTTCCTGCGGAGAGCGTGGTATGCAGCTCCACATTTGACGGCAGTCTGCGGGAAGCAGCGGTGGCAAAGACCGTCACTTCCGCACCGGACGCGGCGACTTCGCTTATCTGGTGGAGCGCGATGTCGCAGATGCGGCCGGCGCCGATGCGGTGCGGAAAGCTGTAAAGGACTTTTGGTTTCAATGGGGGCGCGGGGGTTTCAATCCGTGATGCGCAGCCCGGTGGGCGGCGAGGGTTTCGCGGGAGGCGGCGCGGTGGACGACTTCACGAACTGATCGGCGCCGCTCCAGCCGTCGGTGCCGCTGTCGTAGTCCACCCGCCACCATGCGATGCCGTCGGCGGATAGCGGTCCGCTCAGCAGGGTGCCGGTGGCTCCCGCGGGCTGCACCCCGAGGATCGTTGCCGAGAGCGAACCCGCATCGCGGACGTTCGTCTGCCGGGTGGTGGCGACGCGGTCGCCGGACCGCAGGGGAGCGGTGGTGGAGGAGGTCGTGAAGCGATCGGCACCGCTCCACCCGTCCGCACCGCTGTCATAGTCCACCTGCCACCAGGTGATGTTGTCGGCCAGCACTGGTCCCGCGACGAGCGTGCCGGTGGTACCCGCGGGCTGCACGCCGAGGATGGCCGCGGAGAGGGATCCCGTCTGGCGCACATTCGTGTCTCCGGTCACCGCGATGCGCGAACCGATCGCGAAGGCCGGCGGGGGAGGCGGCGGTGGTGGTCCGGTTCCTCCGTTTCCGCCGCGGTAGGCTTTCCACATTTCGGAAACGAAGGGTTGGATGCTGTTGACCCCGGTGGAGACATTGCCCGACTCGATCGAGTAGAAGCGGTCCATGTAGTCGAAGATGGCCGGTTGGTTCCACACATCCCGTGCGCCCATGATGCGGGTGGCGAGGACCGGGCCCATGTTGGAGACGCCGACCAGGATCCGGTAGGCCGCGTCCCATGCCGAGCTGTCCCCCTCCGGTTCGCCGACATGTTTTCCGCCCCATTCCGGCATCCCGATCATGTCTGCCGTGTAGGGAACCTTTCCGGTCTTGCGCGGGCGGTCGACATCCTCCTTGGTGACATAGAAATGTTGACCATCCTCGGCGAAGGGTCCGGTGAGCAGGCTGCGGATTGCCGCGTCGTTGAGCACCACTCCGGCGAGCAGCATCGGAAACTTCCTCCCGTGATTGTGTCCGCCATCGGCCCACCATCCTCCGCCGTTGGCGCGCACTCCGTAGATGTCGATGCCGCGCTGCACCATCAGGATCAGCAACCGCTCCTTTTGCGCGTCGGTGTAGTTGAGATTGAGCAGCAATGCCGCCGCGCCGACCTTGTGTGAGATCTCCCGGCCGTAGCCCGGACTGTCGCTGGTGATTGGATGAAGGTAGGTGCCCACCCACATCGGGGTCAGCGCGATGTGCACCCGTTCAAGGCCGGGTTCCCGCGAGGCAAAGGTGGGTGTGGAGGTCACCGGAGCGAGTTTCCTCAGCTTCGAGTAGTCCAGTCCCGCCTTGTTCCAGCGCACCGTCTTGTCTTTGCCCATGTAGGGTGGCCGGAAGCTGCCCGCGGGCGGGGCCGCGGCAAGGATGGTGAGCACGGCAATCGTGTCGAGTTGCTGGTTGTTGCCGCTCACCGTGGCCTCCACGCTGCGGCAGGACATCACCGACGATCCCGCGGGGATCGAGCGCGGCAGGGACTTTGCGATGTTGAGGCTTGCGACGTAGCTGTTGTCGCGCACCCGGCTGTCCCACCCGTGGATGCCGCGAAACGGCGATACGACAGCGGGCGTCGGATTGATCATGGTGCCATGCATGTCCACGCCGTCCGCCGGAGCGGTGTCGGCGGGAGAGATCGCCCGGATCGTCACCGGACCCACCACCCACCAATCGCCGTTGGCGAACTGCCCGACCGGGCGGTCCTCTGCGAAGGTCCAGGTGATGCCGTGCTGCGAGACCGATGTCGCAGCATCCCCCGGGCTGTTGCCGGCGATGAGCAGGGAAAGAAGGGCGAAACGGGTACGCATGATGTCGATGGTGGTGAGTTTGGTCACTGTGGGATGGGTGCGGCGGGGATCTCCGTTCGTTCGTTGTCGATCAGGATCCGCGGCGCGTTGGCTCCGCTTTGTTTCCCGGATATTCCCGCAGCCCATGCGAGGGAGATCCGCGCCTTGAGCAGGGCGCGGCGAGGTTTTCCGCTGGCTCTCGCCTTGCGCGACAGCGCCCAGAGCGCGGCAAGCGGAATCCTCGCGAGCGAGAAACATCCGGTGGCGAACCGGTGCAGAACGAGGGCCCGCTTGCCGTGGTGGTCCCGGATGAATGTGCCGACCGAGTCGCGCAGCGTGCGGTATTGCCGGGAGGATGCGTCGGCCGGCGTGCAGGCTCCGCCGTGATGGATCACGCGTGCGGCGGGCGTGTGAATCACGCAGTGTCCCGCCCTGCGGACGCGCGCGCAGAGGTCCATGTCCTCCGCATACATGAAGTAGGACGGATTGAAGCCACCGATCCGGCGGAACAGGTCCGCACGGATCAACATGCAGGCCCCGGACACCGCCTCCACTTCGACGGCTTCCCTTGCGTTTCGGATGCCCCGTTTCCTCCATTGCCGCGCGCGCAGCCACTCGCAGTCGGCAGCCGTGTTCCACGGGCCGGGAAAATCGTGGACACTGGTCAGCTGCACCGAACCGTCGGCACCGATCAACCGCGCGCCTGCGAGGCCTGCCCGCGGGTGTGCGAGCAGTGAGGTCGACAATTCCTCCACCGCGTCCGGGAGCAGTTCGGTATCGGGGTTGAGCAGCAGCAGCAGCTCGCCGGTGGCGCGAGCCGCTCCCAGATTGTTCGCCCGTCCGAAACCGATGTTCTCCGGGCTTTGAACGAACTCCACCTCCGGAAAATCGCGGGCCAGCATCGTGCCGCAACCGTCGAAGGATCCCGAGTCGACCACGATCACCTGCGGGGGGCGCCGGGTGCAGGTGCGGCGGATCGAGGCGATGCATTCGCGGACGAGCGCGCACGAGTTCCAATTGACGATGATGATGGAGATGTTCATCGGGAGGTTTCCGGTTCGGGGGCTGCCATGTGACGCGACGGCGGTTCTTTCGTCATCAGGGAGGAAATGCGGGAGAGCTGTTCCTTGCGCAGGTGCGCGGCGAGGTGCTGCGGCAGCGCGCAGGGCCTCCCGCTGGCAGCCGCCCAGCAGTAGCCGGCGAACCATGCCGCGGCACCTGCCAGCGGCGGGTGTTCGCGGGCGCGGCGCACACACTTCAGCAACTCGAAAAACGGGTGATATCCCAATGCGTGATCACGCGTGCCCATTTGCCATTTCCGCCGAAGGACTCCGCCCTGCGAGACATTCCGCGGCTTGAGATGGCGCACCTCGGGATCCTGGAACAATCTCGTGCGGAAGCCGTTCATGCGCGCTGTGGCACAGGTCGCCGCGTCCCACCCTCCCTCCGGAATGGGAATGAGCCCGCCGAGGCTCTCCCAGCATTCGCGGCGGAGCAATTGCACCGCGCCCGGAACCTCGGTCTCGGAGAAGGGCGGGGCGGAGCCGTCGGGGTCGATCACCCT
>CAZMUK010000024.1:17750-30139 GCA_964569415.1 uncultured Luteolibacter sp.
ATCGTTCGAAATGATCATCCGCCAGCGAGAGGTCGGCATCAAGAAACCCGACGAAGCGGTGATCGGTCGATCGCAGGCCCGCGACTCCCTCCGTAAGGACGCGCGAGACTGAGGAAAAGTCGTGTCGGCCTCCGCCTGTTGAGCGGAGCAGCCGGATCCACGGCCGGGTGGCCGCGAATTCCTCCACGATGGAATCCGTTTCGTCGGTGGACCCGTCGCTCACGACCACCCACTCGACGGGGAGGATCGTTTGGGCCACGACCGACCGCATGGTTTCCCGGAGAAAAGCCCCTTCGTTGCGTGCCGGGGTTACCAGCGCGTAGCCGGAGGCCGGGTTTCGTAAAATGATATCAATATTCATTAATGAATGAACGGATGGTCCCGATCAGTTGTGGTGAGGCGAAGCGGCCGATGCGTTGCGGCCGCGGAAATTGTTCCGCGAAGTCGAGCAAGCGGATGAGTTGTTGCTCATCCTCGGCAGCGGCGATCAGTCCCATGGCCGAGAAGCGGCGGGCGGTGTGCACCTGATGATCGTTGCGGTGTTCGCCGAGGCAGGCCCGCTTGGGCAACACGATCAGCGGCGTGCCCTCCGTCAGCGCGCTGAGGATCGTGCCCATGCCCGCGTGTGAAACCGCGAGCGAGGCCCCGGCCATCATCCGGCGGTATTCCGCGGGCGTGAGTCGCGGAGTGTGGTTCATCCAGCGCGGTTGCCACGCGCCATTGCCGGTTTGGGCGAGGAGATCGCGGCGTCCGCGTCGCATTGCCCAGTCGTCAACCGCTCGCATCATGCGGTCGAAGGGCATGTCGGTTCCGACCGTGATGAAGATCACAGCACCGATCCCCGGAACACGGGACCTCCGTTTCGGGCCAGGTGCGGCCACTGGGTGAGGGTGGAGTCCGCGGCCGGGCGCGCAAGCAGCGCCGAGAGAGAGAGGCGTTCCGCGTTCGCGGCGCTGTCCACCCAGAGCACGCGTGCGCCGGACAGGCGGCCGATCCATGCCGCGATGCATCCCGGTGCGGCACCGGTGGTAACCACCACATCCGGTTTTACCTTTGCAATGACTCCGGTGATCGCCGCGGCACAGCGCAGCAGCTCGAGCCTGCGCCAGCGGTTTGCCTCGGGCACCGCATGAAATTCCGAGTCCGGCACATCGCATCGTCCCTGTTTTGCGCCGCAGGCGTAGACCGTGCGGCATCCGTCGAAGGCCGGGCGCAGCCGGAGCAACTGCACCCAGTGGCCGCCGCCGGAGGAAAGCGCGAGAATGACGGGTGCGGATTTGCTCATTGCCGTTTACGAGGCACCGCGGCTGGAAAGGACCGCGGGAACCGTTTTGAGAAGGATTCGCAGGTCGAGCCACAGGGACCAGTTCTCGACATATTCGTCGTCCATGGTCATCCATTGGCCGAAGGGAATCCCGTTGCGTCCGCTCACTTGCCAGATGCATGTGAGGCCCGGCTTGACGGAAAGCCTTCTGTGGAAGGCCCAGTCGTATTCGTCGACCTCCTCGGGCAGCGGTGGGCGGGGGCCGACGAGCGACATGTCGCCTGCGAGCACATTCCAGAGTTGGGGGAGTTCGTCGATGCTGGTGCGGCGCAGCCAGCGTCCGAGCGGCGTGACGCGTGGATCGTCGCGGATCTTGAACACCGGTCCCTCGTGTTCGTTGAGATGGGCAAGTCCGCGCTTCCGTTCCTCGGCATCGGCCACCATCGAGCGGAACTTCAGAAGGCGGAAGGTCCGTTGATGGAGTCCCACCCGTTGCTGCACGAAGAGCACGGGACCGCGGCTGGTCAGTTTCACCGCCAGCGCGACGGATGCCAGCAGGGGGGAGAGCAGCAAGATGCCTGCGAGCGCGAGTGTCACATCGATCGTCCTTTTGAGGAACAGCTGTCCGATCATCCGCTCGCGGAACAGTGTCACAATGCATTCGTCCCCGAGCTGCTCGACTTGCAGGTTGCGGAACAATTCCGGGGCGCGGCCCTCCGGAACAATCCGCACCACGATGCCGAGGGTGGCCGCGTCCCGGACCAGCGAGGAGAAGCCGCCGGCGATTTGGTCGACCGGGCAGCAGACGGCGATTTCGTCGATCTGTTCGTGCATCAGGATTCGGCGCAACTCGCGTGCGGTACCGATGACCCGGCGCTTTCGGCCGGGTGATGCGTTTTGATCGGCGTCTTCTCTTTGATCCGAATCTTCCTGGATGGACACGTACCCTGCGATGCGGCAGCCGAGTTCCGGGCGGGCGTCGACGCGTTGTGCGAATCGTTGTGCGGCGGGTCCCGTTCCGACGATCAGCAAATTGCGGCGTGCCGATGAGCCGATGCGGCTCCATTTCAGGCCTGCGAGCGTTGCGATGCGGGACGAGCAGATGGCCGCGGAGGTGATGCCGAAAAACAGGATGGTGCCGTGGGCATCCCGGCTTCCGGCGGTCCAGCGGACCAAGGCGAGCAGGATGCTGCAGTACACGCAGGCGCGGACTGCGCGGAGGATCTGGGTGCGGAGTGTCTCGGCGCGGTCTTCGGTGTAGCGCAAGGTCTGGTCGAGGATAAGGAACCATCCCAGGGCGAGCACGATCACGGCTGCGGCATCCGCAGGGATCATCGCGGAGGCGACTCCTGCTGCGCGATCGGCAACGGTGATGCTCGCCGTTTCCGGGAGGAAGAGGAAGGTGATTGCGATCACCGAGAGGTCCGTGAAGCGGAGCACGCGGTTGAGGATCTTGTGGCGGAGGCCGAGCATCGGATGGGGGGAGTTCGTCGTTTCAACCGGCCTTGTTGAGAATGCAGGTCACGTCCGCGCCGCCGTTGCTGAGGCGTTGGTGGCATTGCAGCAGGTCTTCCGGGGATCCGTCCGGAGCGCTCACTACCAGCAGCAGTTTGTCCATCAGGGCACCGAGCGAGAGCGTGGCGCTCGGTGGTGCGAGCGAGGGGAGATCGAAGACGATGAAATCGTACTCGCTGCTCTGGAGGCGGGGCAGCAGGCGCAGCCAATCGAGGGCGGTGAGTTTGCGTTGCGATGCCGGGTGGGCCGCAGTGGCGCGATACAGTCGGCGCGGATTCTGGTGGAAGGATCCGAGACGCGCAAGGGACAGCGCCCCGGTGACGGACGGCAGCGTCATGCGTCCGGTGCCGTTCGGGGCGGCGTCGAGATGCACGAGAAGCACCTTGGATCCCTCGGGTTCCGCAAGTGATTCGGCGAGGGATGCGGCGATGGTCGAAGCCCCGTCTCCGTGGGAAAGGGATGCGATGCCGATCAGTTTGGGTTTGTGTGTTGCGTTGCGGACATGGAAGTCCAGCAGCAGGCGGTCGCGGATCGTATCGGTGTAGGCGGACAGCGGATTGCCTGCGGTGGCGGGCGTGATGTTGCGCGGGGACTGGGGCGGACCGCCGATGCGCGGGGTTGCGGAATCGCGCGCATCGCGCGGCGGCGGCAGTCGCAGTATCGGGATGCTCATCAGCAGGGGGAGGCCGAGCCTGTTCTCGATTTCCGCGGCGTTTCCGATCCTGCGTTTGCCGAGGGCCTCGAGCAGACATGCGATGGCGATGCCGAGGGCTGGGCCGGCGGCTGCGATGCCGAGGACGAGTTTGAGGGTCTTCTTGTCCCGGACCGGAGTTGCCTCGGTGGGGTGCTGGACGATGGTGATGTTCGGCATGCGCGACGGATCGAGGGTTTGATCGGTGCGCGCGTTGCGGAGGCTGGTTTCGAGCGAGCGGTATTCCGCCTCCTGCATCTGTCGTTGTCGTTCCAGTTCGTCGATGCGCGATCCCGCCGCGTACTGTCCGGTGAACTGCCGGGACATTTCCGCGAGTTGGCTTTCGTATACCTTGATGCGGGATGCCGTCGCCGCCAGTTCGGCGCGGGCGTCGCGTCCCCGGTCCCGCGAGGGGTCGGCGGTGTTGGCGCGTGACGCGAGCGATGGGTCGTCGCGCATCAGTGCCTGAAGGCGGTTCTCATGCTCCGCCAACTGGTTGCGGTTGAGCAGCACCAGTGGATTGTCTGGCATGAATTTGACGCGTAGTTCCATGTCGCGCTTGCGGAGGAATTCGATCATTTCCGTGAGCGAGCGGTATTCCGCCTCCGCGTGTGGAACGGGGTTGCGCGGGCTTTTTCCCGCAGCACCGCCTTGTTGTCCGGTGACGGCTTCGAGGGCTGCCAGTTCGGCCTTTGCGGCGAGCATATCCTGGCGAGTCCTCGCGCGTTGCAGGGAGAGAGCGCCGGTGGCATCGCCGAGCGAAACGATGCCTGCGGCGGTGCGTTGGCGGTGGAGTTCCCGCTCGGTCGACTCGAGGCGTTGGCGCGCCGCCTGCGTCTGGCGGGCCACTTCGTCGAATGCCGCGGCGGACCGGTGGATGTCGAGGTGTTTGCGAAAGTAGCGTTCGAGCAATTCCGTGAGAATGTCGCGGGTGAGGGCGGGATCGGTTCCGGTGAGGGACAGTTCCAGCACCCGGCTGCCGGGGCTGGTTTCGGCGGCGAGGCGGGCGAGGATGGTCCGTGCCGCTCCCTCGGCGTGCGAGGGGTCCGATTGCGGATCGATCCGCTGTGGTCCGAGGTGTCGGGCCACTTCCAGCGCGAGGTCCATGCTGGTGAGGATCCGG
Source organism: uncultured Luteolibacter sp. (assembly GCA_964569415.1). Taxonomy (GTDB): domain Bacteria; phylum Verrucomicrobiota; class Verrucomicrobiia; order Verrucomicrobiales; family Akkermansiaceae; genus Luteolibacter. The sequence continues at coordinate 22,344 of CAZMUK010000024.1, forward strand.
ATCTCGGTATCCATCACCGCGTCGGTGCGGCCGGGGGCGGAACCCGGTGAGGAATGATCCTCGAACGCATCGGTGCTCTCGCGGGTGATCACATAGCGGACCAGCAGCCGTGCGGTGGATTCGTGAAGTCTTTCGCGATGGTAGTGGACGAATGCCGCCGCACCGAGGGCGGCGGTGATGCAAAGCGCGGTCGGGACCTTGTGTCGCCACACCGCGCCGAGCAGGGTCCGCAGTCCGGGTCCGTGATGATTTCGGGAGTTCATGGTGCTGCTGCGAGTGCCGTGCGTTTTGCGGAGGGCTGGAACGAACGCACTGCGGAGATCACCGTTTCGATCTGGTGGTTGCCGAGTTCCGGGTAGAGGGGCAGTGAAAGGAACTCCCGGGCGCAGTCCTCCGCGACCGGGAGGCTGCCCGGTTTGCGGTCGGGCGGGGCGAAGGCTCCTTGGAGGTGGAGCGGCAGCGGGTAATGTACGCGGGTTTCCACGCCCTGGCGTGCGAGATGGGTTGCGAGTGCGTCGCGGTGGCGGCTTCGCACGACATACAGGTGGCGGGCGTGGTGGCAGGTTCCGGTGAACGCCTGCAAGCCCAGGCCGGGGATTCCCGCAAAGGCGTGGTCGTATGCCGATGCGATCCTGTTGCGCGCGTGGTTCTCGGTATCGAGGTGGGGAAGTCGTCGGGAAAGCACTGCCGCGTGAATGCCGTCCATGCGTGCGTTCCAACCGAAGCGGGGATGGTGGTATGCCTGTTGCTGTCCGTGATGGCGAAGGCTGCGCAAGCGGTCGCAGATCCCCTCGTCATCGGTGGTGATGGCCCCGGCGTCTCCGATGGCGGCGAGATTTTTCGTCGGGTAAAAACTAAAGCAGCCCGCGTCGCCGATCGAACCCGCCCGGCGGCCGTCGGACATCGCGCCGTGTGCCTGCGCGGCATCTTCGATCACACGAAGTCCGTGGCGTCTGGCGATCCGGAGTATCCGGGCCATGTCCGCCATGCGGCCGAAGAGGTGGACCGGCACCACCGCGCGGGTGCGCGGCGTGATGGCACGGGCGACTTGCTCCGGATCGATGGTCCAGGAGGCCGGGTCGATATCGGCGAACACCGGTTGCGCGCCGCTGAGCAGGATGGCCTCCGCAGTGGCGGCGAATGTCATCGGCGTGGTGATCACCTCGTCGCCCGGACCGATGTCCATCGCCAGCAGGGCAAGCCACAAGGCCTCGGTGCCGCTCCCGACGCCTACCGCCCGGCGCGTGCCGCAGTAGGTGGCGAAGTCCTCCTCGAAATCGGCCACATGGCGGCCGCCTGCAAAGTCGCAGGAACCGAGGACCTCTTCCACCGCATCGGTGTACTCGCGGCGGTGGGAGCGGATTCGCCCTTCGATGTCGGTGAATGGTACGATCGGTTGCATGGGTATTCAGCAGGTTGCGAGGGGTCGGGCCGGGTGGCCTGCCACGATGGCTCCGGGCGGCACATCCCTGGTCACCACGCTGCCGGCGCCTACCATGGCCCGCTCGCCGATCACGACGCCTCCGAGGATTGTTGCGCCTGATCCGAGCGACGCACCTTTTCGCACGTGGGTGGGCAGACAATCCCAGGAGCGGCCCTCTTGCGTCCTTGCGCCGGATGACGCGGCGCGGGGTTCGCGGTCATTGATGAAGGTCACACCGTGGCCGATGAAGACTTCGTCCTCGATCGTCACGCCTTCGCAGAGGAACGAATGGCTTGAGATCTTGCAACGGGCGCCGACGCGGACACCATTTTGGATTTCGACAAAACATCCGATCCCGGTGTCGTCGCCGATGCGGCATCCGTACAGATTCACGAAGCCGTGAATGCGAACCCTTTCGCCGAGCGTCACATCGCCGGCGATGCGGATGGTGGGATCCGCCGGGTGATTCATGCCGTGAGGGGGAGGGATGCGGGGTTCGGATCTCCAAGGGTCGCCGCCGCACCCGCCGCGGCGAGCGAGCGGTCGCAGGCCTCGAGCACGCGCACCACCTCCAGGCCCGACCAACCGTCGGAGACCGGCCTTGATCCGTCGCGGATGCAGCGCGCGAAGTGGATCCCAACGGTTGCGAGCGGGTCCGGCGTTTTTGATTCGCAGCCACGGCGCGGGTGGCGGATGGTCAACCGGGGGACCTTGATCGATGATATCGCGGGGTATTGCCGGGCGATGCCTTGCGGACGCAGGCGCACGATGGCGCGGTCTCCATCTTCTTCATGGCAGGCGGATCCGGTTTCACCGACGACGGTGCAGCGCCGGGTTCTCACGGGAGAGAGCCAACTGTTGTGGATGGTGGCGGTGAGGCCTCCGGGAAAAGCCAGTGTGATTTGCACCGCATCCTCCCGGTCGCGGGATGTATGGCGGCTTCCCGTGCAGTTCACCGTTTCCGGCATACATCCCGACAGGTGCAGGACGAAGGCGAGGTCATGGGGGGCAAGGTCCCATGCGGCATTCACATCCGTGCGAAAGGCGCCGAAATTCGCGCGTTCGCAGTGGATGTGACGCGGTTTGCCGATCACTCCGGAACCGATCAGCGATAGCAGGGTCTCCATCGCGGGAGTGAACAAACTTGTGTGATCGACCATCAGCACCCGATCGTGAGATTCGGCGAGGTCGATGAGGCGCTCCGCATCGGCCGCCGTGGTCGTCATCGGCTTTTCCACCAGCACATGTTTGCCGGCACGCAGGCACCTGGCCGCCATCGGGGCATGGAGGTGCGGTGGCGCGGCCACCACCACCGCATCGAGATCCGGCAGCGCGAGCATTGCCTCGAGGCTTCCAAAGCCGATGGTCCCCGGAGTTGCCGCGACAGCTTCGCGGAGCGCCTGTTGCGCAGGATCGCAGAGCGCGGCCACCGAGAGACCGGGCGCGTGTTGGAAGCTTCGTGCGATCCTTGCGCCGAAGTACCCGCATCCGGCGATTCCCACGCGCAGTGGTTTGATGGAAGGAGATGCGTCCATGTTGGTTCGTTCATGCGGTCGCCATCGGCGGGATTCGCGGGGAAATCCGCCCGAAGGGGGTTCGCGCGGCGACATCGCAACCATTGCAGATCCCGCCGTCGCCGATAGTACGCGAAGGCGGGGAAGGGGAGCCGCTTGTCGGTGTTTGCCGGGCTTCGCCGAGACCGCGCGTCCGCCGCGCCTGATGACAAAACCTCCCAAACCGCGAAAGAGACGGCTTGCCATCCGCGATTCGATTTGATTACGACTGAACAACGATTGGCTACGGAAGGAGATAGATCACCCCGCGCCGGGGCTGATTCCGTGTTTCCGGGGGTCGGTCATTCCAACAATCAAAAACCGTGAAGTTCACCATCGTATTTCCCTCGGAGGTTTCCGCAGACCTGTCCATCGGCGTGGTCTTCGTGCCATGTCTGGTCTGGGTTCAGGGCCAGCAATTTTTGCTCAACCCGCACCAAAGCAACCCCCACTATCTGAAGGGCGATCTCCAGGACTTCTTCGCGCGGACAGACTTTCGTCGGAAGATCGCCGACGACAGCCGTCGGGTCACGGTGGTCGTGCATCCGACCGGGCACGGCACCAAGGAATACCTCGAGCTTCTTCTCGGCGATTTGCGCGAGGTGGGATTCGAACCGACCGTCGTCCGGCATTGACGCCGGTTTCTTTTTTCCGACCGTGCCTACAGATCCTCGGGAAGGGCCATATGTTTCATGATGATACTTCTTCTGCTATCCTTGATTGCGTTGGTTCTCACCAAGATTGCCGACATTGTCACCACCCGGCGCGGGGTAAGGGACTGGGGTTTTGAGTGGGAGCGGAATCCGTTGGCGCGTTGGGCGATGTTGAGGTTCGGATTCGCCGGAGGGGTCGGGTTTGTGATGGTATTGTGGGTTCTCGTGGTGGTGTTCTGTTACGGGCCGGCGTGGTTCGCGCCCTCGTGGTACCAGGCGGCGACCGCTGCGGGCGGATTCGCGATTGCGTGGACCCAGTGGGATGTCGCGCGATTCAACTCCAGCGGGGAGCATTCGTGGTTCACGCGGAGAGCCTTGGATTTTTACGAGCGCCGGGAGCGTGGTGCCGCCGGGTGGTGCCGGTGGCCGTGGGCACGAGGATCAACCCGGATTCGGCGTCGCCGCAGGGAGTAATCGGGTGACTGCCGACGGCAAGGCTCGCCGTGGCGGCGCGGAGAGCGGCATCTTGAAAATCGATATTGGCCAAGGCCGGGACAAGAATGTTGTGTGCCTCCGTAAGTTCCCGACGCTGGCTCCTCTTGCGGCGGGCATCGGCATTTCCATCGCGGATCCGGAACGCCCGTTCCTACTTTCCGGCGCTCCAGCCGCAGTCGATCATGAATGTGGTGCCGGTGACCATGTGGGACTCCGGGCTGGCGAGGTAGAGCGCTGCGGCCGCCACTTCATCGGGCCGGATCATGCGGCCGAAGAGTTGTGTCGATGCCATTTCGGCGTAAGCGGCGTCGGGGTCGGGATATTCCCGGAGGCGCGCGCTCACGAAGGGGGTTTCCACGCGGCCCGGGCAGATCGCGTTGGCGCGGATACCCTCCGCGGCGTGATCGAGGGCGAGGCATTTGGTGAAACCGACCACCGCGAACTTGGTGGTGCAGTAGGCGAGACGATCGCGGACTCCGACGACACCCCCGATGGACGCCATGTTGATGATGTTGCCCGATTTGTTGGCGATCATGGCCGGGAGGAAGGCCTTGGTAACATGGAACATGCCGCGCACATTCACGCGGTAGAGGCGGTCGAGGTCCTCGGTGCTCGTCTGGAGCAGAGTGCCCACGCTGCCGATGCCGGCGTTGTTGACGAGAATCGAAGGCGGATCCTGCGCGGTGCCCAGGCGTGCGGCGAGAGCGGCGCAAGCGGACTCGTCGGTGACATCAAGTGCCGCTGACTCCGCCTGACCACCTGCATTGCGGATGGACTCCGCTTGTTTTTCGGCGCTTTGCGCGTCGAGGTCGGCCACCCATACCTTGGCCCCTGCGGCTGCAAAACGGGTGGCGATGGCGGCACCGATTCCCGAGGCGGCTCCGGTGATGAGGGCGGTTTTTCCGGTGAGAGTGAACATGGTTTCGGTTTCAAACGGGCGCGGAGCCAAGAAGAAGCGTTCCAAGGCGTGGCCGCAACGGAAATCCGGATGGAGCGGGTGTCGCGCGCGATGTGTCCCTTCTCCGCCTGTTTCAAGTCCCGGCGGCGGAGCGGCGGAGGAAGCGGGAGAAAAATTCCGCTCCGGCAAGGAGGTCGGCTGTGAGGATGAACTCATCGGCTGTATGGGCCTGGCGGATTGAGCCCGGTCCGATGCAGACCGAGGGGATGCCGCCGGCCGAGAGGTGTGCTGCGTCCGAAAACCACGGCGCGCCGGCAGGGGAGGTGCCGGGAGTGGCGAGGAGCGCGGCGACCGCAGGGAGATCCGGCGAGGTCTCCATCGGCGGGTTTTCGTGGGCGTTGACCACCTCGATGCCGAGTTGGAGCGAAGCGATGGTCTGCTTGAGAAGGCGCAACGCGCCGCCCGCGTCTTCGAGGGAGGGAGTGCTGCGGATGTCGATGGATGCCTCCGCGAGGTCCGGAACGACATTGGGGCGCGTGCCGCCGTGGATCATGCCGATGTTCATCGTGGAGGCACCAAGCAGCGGGTGGGTGTGGGACGAAAGCAGCGGAGCGAAATGAGCCTCGAGCGCGGAAATCGCGCGGACGAGTTTGAGGATCGCGTTGTCGCCTTGTTCCGGTGTGGAACTGTGTGCGGCCTTGCCGGTGGCCCGCAGCGTGGCCCAGGTGGAGCCTTTCGTCACATGGACGGTTTGCATCGATGTCGGCTCGCCGACCATTGCGAAGCCGTAATGTTCGCGGCGGGTTTCCGCGAAGCGGCGCGAGCCCCATTGACCTGACTCCTCGGCCATGAAGGCGACGAAATCGACGGCGACGGGCAGTCGCGGCAGCAGGTCCCGGTTTTCCGTGAGGGCGGCGATCATTGCCGCCATCGGTCCCTTGGTGTCGGAGGCCCCGCGGCCCAGGATTTTGTCACCATCGATGCTGCCGCAGAACGGATCGATCGTCATGCCCGTGGTTCCCACCGTGTCGAGATGCGGGCCCAGCAGCATCCGCGGGCGGCCGTCAAGCGGAGTGAAGCGCGCGATCAGATTGGGTCGGCCGGGAAGAATCTCCTCGAGCTCCACCACCGCACCGAGGTCCTCGAGATGGTTGGCGAGAAAATCCGCGAGCTCCTTTTCCCCGGTGGGTTCCGACGGGTCGGCGTTGTCCGGATTGACCGATGGAATGCGGATCAGTTGTTGGAGCAGTGCCACTGGATCCGGTTTCATGAAGGCATCATCGGTGAATGCAATGGGGCAGGCAAGGGCCGAAGCTGTCATTTCAAGACCCGGGAGATCCGGCCGGGTGCCGGTGTCCGGTGACTCCGCCGACATCCGTCCTTGGCCTCGGTTTTCTCGGAAAATTCCGTTTCTGCGGGCATCCGTTCCCGTCGGACGCCCCTTCGCCGTGATCCGGGCCGGGACCTCTTGACTCGGGGCCAATCCTGTTCATGCTCACCCCGTCCGCTCCGCCCTCTGCAAGGCGTCGGACCGATCATCACTCCACCATCCATGAAAGCGATCACACTGACCGGACTTGCCGCGGCGGGCTGCCTTCTTGCCGTGAGTTGCCAACCTTGGGACGAGACCCGCAACAAGCCCACCCCTCCACCCGGCACGGAGAAGGCCAAAGAGAAGACCGAGGCCGTCAAGAAAAAGACCGAGGCCACCACCGAGGAACTCAAGCCGAAAAAGAAAGAGAAGGTCGAAACAAGTGACGTTGGCGCAGGCGAGACCGATGGCCCCGACGAGATCAAGAAAAAGGAAGTCGTCTCCGAAGAGAGCCCAAAGCCGGCGGAGAAGAAGCGCGACTATCCTGTTGCGAGCAAGGTTCCGGGGCAGGACGGTTTCGTCCTCAGTCCCTACAACAACCGCAAGATCGATGTCCGCGGGATGGAATCCGGCAAGCTCGTGAGCGATCCGCTTTATCCGGCCTCGGAGAAGAAGTACTTCCGCGTGCCGTGACAAACCTCGTCGCGATTCCCGGCTGACAAACCCATTCCCCGCCAACCGGGTCCGCTCGCGGTCCCGGTTGTTTGCTGCATGACCCCGGATTTTCCAAACACCGCGATCCTCGGCGGAGGCCTCATCGGAGGATCGATCGCCCTCGCCCTCGAAGGATCGTCCCGCCCCGCGCGTCTTTGGGTCCGCCGCCGGGAGACTTGCGCGCAGGCCCTCGCGCGCGGGATTTCCGGCGCCACCACCGACCTCTGCGAAGCGGTGAGCGGTGCGGATCTGCTGATCCTCGCCACTCCGGTCGAGGCGATGCCCGATCTGCTTGAACAAGCGTTGCGGCATCCGGTCGCCACAGGTTGCCTCATTACCGATGTGGGAAGCGTCAAGCGGGCACCGCACCGCGATCTTGCGCCGATCGTCGCCACCCGCCGCGCGATTTTTCTCGGAAGCCATCCGATGGCCGGTTCCGAGAAAACCGGGATCGATGCTGCGGCGGTCGACCTGTTTTCCGGAGCGGCCTGCATCCTTACCGACGCGGGAAACGCGGATGCCTTCGTCCGTGCGCGGCTGGAGTCTTTCTGGAACTCCCTTGGTTGCCGGACGCGGTGGATGACCCCGGAGGCGCACGACCGACTTCTCGCACGCCTCAGCCATCTGCCCCATCTTGCGGCTGCTGCCGTGGCCCGTGCCTGCATTCGTGGCGCGGAGGATGCCGCGACGGCGGCCGGCGGCTTGCGCGACACGACCCGCGTCGCCGCCGGCGATCCCGCGATGTGGG
>CAZMUK010000025.1:0-28773 GCA_964569415.1 uncultured Luteolibacter sp.
TTCACCTCGGAAACCGGCAAGATCCTGCCGCGCCGCGTGACCGGAGTCTCCGCAAAGCTCCACCGCCGTATCACCAACGCGATCAAACAATCGCGATCGGTAAACCTGCTCCCGTGACGGATCGGGCCCCGCAAGGCCCCGACTCCCACGCGGCCCGCACGACGGGTACCGCGCGCTCCCCCGAGGAGATGGAGGCGCTCGGTGCAGCCGCAGCCGCCCACGCGAAACCCGGCGATGTGTTCGCCCTCACCGGCCCGGTCGGTGCCGGGAAGACCTGCTGGACCCGTGGATTCACGAACGCCGCCGGCAGCACCTGCGCCGCGAGCAGCCCGACCTTTGGTATCGTCCACGAATACCGCGGCAACGACTGGCCGATCTTTCATCTCGACCTCTACCGGATCGGTTCCGCGGACGAATTGGTCGCCCTCGGTTGGGACGAACTGCTCGACGCCGGAGCGGTGCTGGTCTGCGAGTGGGCGGACCGCTTCCCTGCCTTGTTCCCCGGGCGAACGCAGTGGCTGGCCTTCCGCCACGAGGGCCCGGAACTCCGCAGCGTGTCGCTCCTGCCCCGGCCCTCGTGAATCCCACGGCCCCCACAAAGCGAAAATCCAGCTTGCACGACCCGGCGCGACAGCCTACGATGCGCATCGTACCGAATGACGGTGCGTCGGCTTCCGTCCGACGATTGACGATTTTGAAGGAACGATCCACCACCCCCGTTGACGCAGGAAAGGCTCCGGCCTTCGCCTCGAGTCGGTTCCGTCCATGACCTTGGCCACGGGTGATCGTTTTCCAACCGTCTTCATGCGGGTGACCCGCGGCGTGTCCCGCCGTTTCAGGTTCCGCGTGTCGCATCCACCCACCGGAGGACAAAGCCATCGCTAAACCACAGAGAGAACAACAGAGGGGTCGGTACCGCGACATGACGCGGGTCAACGACCGGATCCGTGCGCCACGGGTGCGCGTCGTGACCGCGGCAGGACAGCAACTCGGCGTGATGAGCGCGCGCGAGGCCCTCGCCAAGGCCCAGGCCATGGGACTCGACCTCGTCGAGATCGCCGGCCAGGCGGATCCGCCGGTGTGCAAGATCGTCGACTACGGGAAGTTCAAATACGAGCAGTCGAAACTCAAAAAGAGCAAGTCCCGCAGCGCGACCCGCATGAAGGAGGTGAAACTCCGGGTCGGCACCGGCCAGCACGACTACAATATCAAGATGGGGCGTGCCGAGGGTTTCCTGGACACCAACCACAAGACCCGTTTCGTGCTGCAATTCCGCGGCCGCGAAAACGCCCACAAGGAACTCGGCTTCGTGGTGCTCAACCGGATCATCGAGGACCTCAAGGGAATCGCGCAGGTCGACCAACCGCCGCGCCTCAACGGCAGGGCGGTGGCGATGATTCTCTCCCCCCTGCCGCAGCACCAAAGGAAACGGAAGTTCCACCTCTTCCACGGCGAACTCATCGAGGAGGATGATCACGACGAGGATGAGGACGAGGAATTCGATCCCGACGAGGAGGCTCCCGCCGAGGATCCGCCGGTGGCCGGGTCGGCCGCCCCGACGGATGCGGAATCATCCGCCACGCCGCCGCAGACGGCCCCCTGAAACATTCCCCCTTGCCGGGAAATCCTCGTCACGGATCCCGCAACGGATGAGGTCTACTGCGCCGCAACGCCCGTGAGTTGCGCGGCGCTCTCCGGATCGATCACGATTTCCAGGCGCCGGCCCAGGGTGAGGATGGCAAGGGAATCAAAGGACGGATTACCCGCCGGAGGCCAAAAGACCCCGGCCGAGATCTTCCCGACCACCCACTCGGCACAAAGCCGCGCCGCGGCGAGTTCGGACGCCCCGAAGGAATTCCAGATGTCGATTTCCACGCGGGATTTGGTGTCGCCGACCAGGAAATAGGCAGGAGCCGGGATCGTCCCGTCTTGCACAAGCTGCGCGGCATAGAGCGGGAGCTGCAGGTCGATCCAGTGGTGGATGCTGTTGTTTCCCGGCACTCGGTGGAACACCGGCGAGTCCTCGGGCAAATGCGCGCGCGCGAAGCCTTGGGCCCGCTTGCGATGGGCCGCCTCCACGTCGTACTTGGCACCGGACTTGTAATCGATGACCAAGACCCTGCCGTCGTCCTGCCGGCGATCGACGCGGTCCGCCCTCCCCCGGAGCTCCGCTCCATCCATTTCAAAGCAGAAGTCTTTCTCACAGGACTCAACCCGCCATCCCGCGCTGAAATGGGCCGCCTGTACCTCCGCCGCCCACGAAAGACGCTGCCGGATGGCCTCCGCTTGAATGCTCACCGCCACCGGCGGCACCCCGCCGAATTGCTCGAGGAGCAGGTCGTCGAATATGCCGAGAAAAACGTCCTGCAATGCGCCAGCATCCCCGAGCCCGTTGAGCTGCGGGTCGCGACCCCAACGTTCCATGACCTCGTGGATCACCGTGCCCGCCATCGCCGCCGACCACTGTGGCTCGTGCTTGGTCGAGGCGGAGGCACCCAGCACATGGCTGATGTAAAAGCGGAAGGGGCAGTCGATCCAGCTCTTCAGACTGGTGACCCGGATCTCGCGGGGCGCTGGCTTGAAACGGGGCTTCCATGGAAAATCCGCCTGCCACACCAACCCGGCATCGGATGGCACGACATCTTGAAACAAGGTCTCCACCCGCTCGACCAATTCCTCATCCGGCGAAGCCATCAACAAACGCGACGGAGCCAACGGGTCCCCGGAGCCAGCGGTCTTGGCACACAGGAGATCCACCCTGCCGCCGGCACGACGCGATTCAACCAAGGATGCGAAGAGGAAGGCATCGCGCGCCACCCGTTCATCCCGCGAAATCAACCCGAGCTGGAGAAGGGCTGCTTGGTTCAACCAGGGATCCGGCGCACTCTCGGGCGGAACGCGCCCCTCATTCATCCCGCAAAGAACCAAATGAGCTCCCGGCTCGAACAACAACTCCAGCCAACCCTGGACATCAATGACGCGACCATCGGGCGGAGAAGCCACCGGCGCGGGAAGATGCGACAACATCAACTCCACACAGGATGCCACCGGCAGGCGGGTGGCCTCCATCGGCTGCTGTGCAGCCTTCCACCATTCCCGCATCGCGTCGGCCAAGTCGGGCTCGTCCACACCCACCGCATCGAGAAGCTTCGGCACGGATTCCGGGGCGGCATCACCCAGCATCTTGTTGCGCCATTCCTCCAAGCGACCCAAGGCCGCGGAAGCCGCTTTCGGCGACACGCGCTCAAGGGTTCCTTTTTCGGATTCGTCAAGGGCATGGTGTACATCCTCCGGCCGCACCAACACCCGCTTTTCCCGCGTGAGATTCAATGATCGCAGCGCCTCCATGCGGTCACCACGAATCAAGAACTCCGTCTCGGGAAGCGCAAGGAGATCGGCCGCGGCACGGATGGATCCTTCCCGCAACCACACGGTCCACGCCCGCATCCAACGCAGCAACCCGGTGACGGGCAGGGCACGGGAAGGATTGAATGCGGTCCAGCCACCCAGCGTGAACACCCGCTCCAGTTCGCAGGCCGTTTCGGGATCGGCCGATCCGAGCGCGACCTCGTTCGAAGGACGCCCCGCGGCGCAAACCCGGCGGAACGCGGCCAAGGCCTGATCGCGCGGCCCGGCAGAGGTGGAAACCGACCCCGAGGCCCCTCCAGGCCAAGGCAGAGACCGCTCCTTCCACGCCATCAGCGGAATGCCCAGGTCGGAAAAGGACCCCTGCTCCTCGCCGGGGGCCGCAATGAGCACACTGACCGGTACGGGGGCGTCCCGCAAGGCACGAATCAACAACGGAGGAAGCTCCGTCACGCCGGCCAGCACCACCGAGGAAAATCCTTCGGGAAACTTGATTCCGCCCACCAATTCCTCGTTGCGGCCCCGCAGGCCCCACCCGGAAAGCCGGGAAATCATGTCGGACTCAAGTTGCGCGAGGTCTTGCCACAGCCCTGCTTGCTCGCCATCGGCAAATCGCCCGTTCGCCGACCGGATCGTATGGCCGGCTTCCTGCAGGCGATGCCGCAGTCGCACGAGTTCCCGGGCGAAACCCGGGACCCATTGCAGGTCTTCATCCTCATCCGGAAACAACGCGGGAAACCGGGTGGAGAGATCACCCCCTTGCAGGGATACCGCCCACGCCAACTGCTCGGCCCACGGCGCGGCCACCGCCGGTTCCGGCGTCTGCAGAAGACTCCCCGGCGTCCGGAAACGCGGCGCAAGCAAGGCCCCGGCCCGCTCCGCCAAGGACTCCTTCAAACGCCGCCCGGCCTGGGAGGTCGGCACCAATACGAGGCTCCGTGCCAACTCATCGCGCCGCTGCAACAACCAGTCCGCGGCAAGGGGAAGAAAGGGAGCATGCCAACCGAGAAACTCACGGTGAATCATCGCCAGCTCTTTACACCGAATAGCCGGAAAAGAAACGGCAAAAACGCGCGCAGTGTCCTAAACCCACCCCGCGGCCAAACGCCGAACCGTGGCCGAACCGTGGTCACGCGCAAGCCCGGCATCAATCCCGACGGCCCAGGGCCATCATCAGGAAATAGAGCAACTGCGCCACCGAACCCACCGCGGCGGCCACATAGGTCATCGCGGCCCAAAACAGGGCGTTCTCGGCCTTGCCGTGCTCCATCCCTGCGGACATCCCGCTGCCGCGCAACCAAGCCATGGCCCGACGACTGGCATCGAACTCCACCGGCAGGGTCACGATCGAAAACAAGGTGGTGACACCGAACAGAATCACCCAAGCCCAAAGCAGGGTGCTGCTCTGCATCAGCCCGATCCCGAGAAGACCGGCGATCATGATGAAGTTGAGAAGCTTGGAGGAGAGCTGCACCGCCGGCACCATCTTCGACCGGAATCCGAGCCAAAGGTAGGCCTGCTTGTGCTGGATCGCATGGCCGCACTCGTGGGCGGCGACCGCTGCGGCCGCCACCGAGTTGGCATGATAAACGGGCTCACTGAGGTTCACGGTCTTTTTCACCGGATCGTAATGGTCGGTCAGCTGCCCCTCCACGCTGATGACCTTGACATCGTTGATTCCGTTCTGCCGCAGCATCTCCTCGGCGATCTGCGCACCAGTGAACCGGGTCGGAATCTGCGAGTACTCGGAGAAGCGGCGCTTGAGCATCCCGCTCACCAACATGCTGACGACAAAAGTGACCCCGATGATGACCATGTACATCGGGGACATACCCGGCAACATCATCGCGAAGGTCGATTCCATGGATTCCAATTGGGAAATCATGCGAAGAAGGTAGCGGGATCCGGGCGGCACGCAACCTGATTGGGTTCCAAATTTTCCGAAAATTTCCAATCACCCCCACCTGAACAATCCGATTGCCGCAGGGACGGGCGGCCGGGCAAGCTCGGGCCGTGGAAACCACCCCCGAGCCCCGCTCCCCGCTGCGCCGGACCGCTGTCGCCACCGGCCGCGTGCTGGGTTGGAGCGGACTCGCCGTGGCCGGACTCTGGGCCTTCGGCGCCCTGTGGTTCGATTTCCCGCTCCCCGAATTCCGCCACGCCGCGGCAGTCGTCTTCGCCGCCGGACTGCTGGCCGCCCCGCTCATCCTCCGGTCCTCCGCCAAAGCCGCCCTCGTATGGGGCCTCGCCATCCTGCTGGTGCTGGTCTGGTGGTGGACCCTCGAACCCCGGCAGTACCGGGACTGGAAACCGGAAGTGGCCCTCACCCCCTGGGCCACGGTTGAGGGCGACTCGGTCACGATCCGCAACCTCCGCAACTTCCACCACCGCTCGCCCGGCGATTCCGATGCCCGCTACGAAACCCGCCGGGTCTCACTCTCCGGGCTTCGCGCGGTCGATATGTTCATCAACTACTGGGGATCCCCCCACATGGCCCACCCGATCCTCTCCTTCGATTTCGGCCCGCAGGGACGGGTCTGCTTCAGCATCGAAACCCGGCAGGAAAAGGGCGAATCCTACTCGGCCCTCGGCGGCCTCTACCGGCGCTTCGAACTGTTTTATGTGGTGGCGGACGAACGCGATGTGGTGCGCCTCCGCACCAACTGCCGCCAAGGGGAGGATGTCTATCTCTATCGACTCGACGCCACCCGCGCGCGGGAGACCTTCCTCGAATACATCAAATCGATCAATGAACTGCGCGAAAAACCGAGATGGTATCACGCGCTCACCAACAATTGCACCACCGCGATCCGCCACCAACGCGCGGCCTCGGACCGGGCACCCTGGGACTGGCGCCTGCTGGTCAACGGCCACGGCGACGAACTGCTCTACGAACGCGGCGGCATCGACACCTCCCTGCCCTTCCGCGAACTGAAACGCATCTCCCATATCAACGAACGCGCGAAGGCGGCCGACCAGGATCCGCTGTTCTCGGAACGGATCCGCGAAGGGCTGCCGGGCATGTCCCGCTGAAGGAGGCCCCGGCCTTTTGCAAGGGACGACAACCGCCCGGAGGAGGCCGCAGCCCCGGGGAAGCGAGCATTTGCTTGACTCATGACCCGGGATGCAGCGGATTGGGCACCCCGTGCGCATGCGAAAGCGGCCCGGAGAACGCTGCGTTCCACGATGGAAATCCCGTACAAACCCGTCCTGCCGCAACAACGGTTCCCGATTCTCGTGCTCGGCACCGGCGGGATCGTGAAAGACGCGCACCTGCCGGCCTACCGGATGGCGGGTTTCCCGGTCTGGGGACTTTACAACCGCACCCGCTCCCGCGCTGACGCACTCGCCGCGGAATACGGGATCGGCCATGTGTTCGACGACCTTGACGCCGCGATCGCCGCCGCTCCCGCCGACGCGGTGTTCGACCTCGCCACCCCGGCATCGCTGTTCGCCGAGGTGCTGCGCAAACTCCCCCCCGGCTCCCATGTGCTGATCCAGAAACCGATGGGGGAAACCCTGGAGCAGGCGCGCGAAATCCTCGCCGTCTGCCGCGAACGCAAGCTCAACGCAGCCATCAACTGCCAACTGCGCTTCGCCCCCTTCGTGATGGCGGCCCGCCACCTGATCGATTCCGGCCACATCGGCGACCTGATCGATATGGAAATGCGGCTGACCACCATGACGCCGTGGCACCTGTTCCCCTTTCTCAACGGACTGCCGCGCATGGAGATCGTCTACCACAGCGTGCACTACATCGACCTCTTCCGCTCGATACTCGGGGAACCGCGCAGCGTCCACGCCCGCACGGTGAGCCACCCGGCCCTGCCGCAACTCGCCTCGGTGAGCAGCACGATCATCCTCGACTACCCCGACCCCGTCCGCGCCACGATCACCACCAACCACATGCACGACTTCGGCGCGCAACACCAGGAGAGCTACCTGAAGTGGGAGGGCACCCACGGCGCGATCAAGGCGCGCGTCGGCCTGCTCGTGAACTACCCGCACGGCGCGGGCGACACCTTCGAGCACTGCCGCAAGGATGCCGGCGGCCGACCCGGCGAATGGATCTCCGAAACCCTCGAGGGCTCGTGGTTCCCCGAGGCCTTCATCGGCTCGATGGCGCAGATCCAGCGCCACAAGGAGGGCTCGCTCGCACAGATGCCCACCGATGTCTCGGATGTGATCCACACCATGGAGGTGGTCGAGGCCGCCTACGCGTCTTCCGCGCGCGGCGGGGTGTCCCCAAGCGAATTCTCATCATGAAATTCCTCGTCACCGGCGCGACCGGCTTCATCGGAGAAAGAGTAGTGGCCAACCTGGTCGCCCGCGGCATCCCCGTGGTGGCCACGGACATCGGCGACGCACCGGAGGCAGCGGCCAAGGTGCCGGGTGCGCATCTCGTGGCGATGGATGTCTCGGACGAACGCGCGGTCTCCGCCGTCTTCGAACAACACCCGGACATCACGCACTGCATCCACCTCGCCTACCTGATGAGCGCCGAAGTGGAGGCGAATCCCGCCCAAGGCGTGAAGGTCAATGTTCTCGGCATGGTCCACCTTTTCGAGGCAGCCCTCCGCCACAAGCTCAAGCGGGTGGTCTACGCGAGCAGCGAGACCTACTACGGGGCCTCACAGGCCCCCTACGGCGACCGCCCGGTCCACGAGGAGGATTTCACCTCGCCCGCACAGCACTTCTTCACCTACGGGATGATGAAGGTACTCAACGAGTTCATGGCGGGCAAATTCGCTGCGAAACACGGCCTCAGCCTCGTGAGCGTGCGTCCGCCGGTGGTCTTCGGCCACGGTCGCAAACGCGGCTCGGTGCTGTGGGCCGAGGCCTTCGCCACCAACCCGGCCCTCGGACTGCCGGCGGAAATGCCCTTCTCGGCCGATTCCCGCGAGACCTGGATCTACAAGGACGATTGCGCGGAACAAATGATTCGCCTCGCGATCGCCCCGACCCTCTCGCACGCCGCCTACAACAACGGCGGCGAATGCGTGAACGGCCACCAACTCGCCGCCGCCGTCCGCCGCTGGATCCCGGACGCGCAGTTCACTTTCGACGAGTCGAAACCCACCACACCCCTGATCGACTGGCAGGATGGCTCGCGACTCGAGAAAGAAGTCTCCTTTACGCCGCGTCCTCTCGTCGAGGGCGTGCGCGCACACATCAACCAAGCCCGCGCCGAAGCGGGACTACCGCCCGTTTAACCATACCACAACCGAAAACCATGAGCCATTACCGCAACACCGTCGTCGGAAGCTATCCGCGCCCCACCGTCGTCGAGGACACGATGAAGAAACCGACCCTCTCCCAACAGGAGGTGGATGACATGATCCGCTGGGCCGCCAAGGACCAGTCCGACCTCGGACTTGATGTGATCACCGACGGCGAGGCCTACCGCGAGAACATGTATTATTTCTATCAGAAACGGGTCGACGGCGTGACCTTCGAGAACATGCCGCGCCAGACCTTCGGCAACGCGGGATTCGGCATCGAGTGCCCGCGCGTGGTCGGGGAAATCACCAACCCGCGCTTCAACCTCGCCCACTGCTGGAAACTCGCCCGCGAAGCCGCCCCGGCCCATGTCCGCGTCAAACAAACGGTCACCGGCCCGCATGTACTCACCCGCTTCAGCGTCAACGAACGGCCCGACCTTTACCCCGACGACGAATCGCTCTGCCGCGCGTGGGCGAAGGTGCTCGTCGACGAACTCAAGGAGGTGGTCGACGCCGGTTGCACGGACATCCAGTTCGACGAACCGATGTGGACCGAGTCGCCGCACCAGAGCGAATGGAGCGCCGGGATCCTCAACGAGATGATCGCCGCCCTGCCCTCCGGCATCCGCTTCGGCCTCCATGTCTGCGGCGGCAACCCGCGCCGCAAACGGGTCTACTTCACCAAGTACACCGACCTCGCACCGGCCTTCAACCGCCTGAAGATCGACGAGGTGGTGCTCGAGCACTGCACGCTCAGCTACGACCTGATGTCGCTCTGGCCGCTCTGGGACTTCAAGGGCGATCTCGCCCTGGGCGTGATCGACCAACGCAGCGATGAAATCGAGACGATCGAGGTGGTCAAGGAACGAATCCGCCCCGCGCTCGAACACTTCCCCCGCGAGCGCATCATCCTCACCAGCGAGTGCGGCTTCGGCCATGTGCCGCTGGACATCACCCACAAGAAACTCAAGGTGATGACGGAAGCCTCCCGCACCCTGTGAAAATCACGCACCGGACACGATGAGAATCATCCGCTATCAGGACGCAGGCGGCCGCACCGGCTTCGCGGCGAAACAACCCGACGGCAGCGCGCTGGAAATCGAGGGCGACATCCTCGGCGCATACCGCGTGACCGACCGCACCGCCGATGTGGCGAAGCTGCTCGCGCCGGTATCCCCCACGGGCATCATTTGCATCGGACTGAACTATCGCCACCACGCCGAGGAAACCGGGGCGAAATTTCCGGAAACCCCGGTGGTGTTTGTCAAGGGCCTCAACACACTGCAAAACCCCGGCGATCCGGTGGAGATCCCGCGGCACATGCGCAGCGATCAAGTCGATTACGAGTGCGAACTGGCCGTGGTGATCGGCCGCGCCTGCAAGAACGCGACGCGCGACAACGCGCTCGACCATGTGCTCGGCTACACCTGCGCCAATGATGTGAGCGCACGCGATTGGCAGATCAAGGCCGCCGGCGGCCAGTGGTGCCGCGGAAAATCCTTCGACACCTTCTGCCCGCTCGGCCCGGAACTTGTCACCGCCGACGAGATCCCGGATCCCAACGCGCTGCGCATCCGCACCATCGTAAACGGCGAAACCAGGCAGGACTGGGGCACCGACGACATGATCTTCGATGTCCGCGAGTTGATTGTGTTCCTGAGCGGCAGCACCACGCTGCTGCCCGGCACGGTGATCCTCACCGGCACCCCGCACGGCGTCGGCATGGCGCGCAAACCGCCCTGCTGGCTCGCTGCAGGCGATACCATGAGCATCGAAATCGACGGCATCGGCACGCTCACCAACCCGGTGATCGACGAACCCGCCTGACCGGTCTCCGCTCCGCCCGCAAGTCCATGCCCCCGATTCCCCTGCGCGGCATCGCCTGGAACCACTCCCGCGGCTTCGCTTCCGTTGTGGCCACCGCCCAACGCTTCGAGGAACTCCACCCGGGCACCTCGGTGACTTGGGAAAAGCGCTCCCTCCAGGCCTTCGCCGACGCCCCGCTGGAAGTGCTGGCGGAGACCTTCGACCTCATCGTGATGGACCATCCGCACGCCGCCGTGGCGGCCACCGGCGGACTGCTGCTGCCTCTCGAAGACTGGCTGCCCGCGGAGTTTCTCGCGGATCAGGCGGCACATTCGGTGGGGCTTTCCCACGAGAGCTACCACTTCGGGGACAGGCAATGGTCGCTCGCCACCGATGCGGCGACCCCGGTCGCGGTATGGCGCAGCGACCTGCTGGAACGCCATGGAGCCGCACGACCCGCGGATTGGGAGGACTTGATCGCACTCGCAGGCGAAGGACTTGTCACGGTCTCCGCATTCCCGATCGACATGCTGATGCACGTCTACATGATGTGCGACGCCCTCGGCCATCAGGTGCCGGATGAGTCCCGGCTCGCACCGGACACGGTCCTCGAGGAGGCGCTCGCCCAATTGCGGCGGCTCACCGCGCTCTGCAGCCCCGATTGCCTCGGCATGAACCCGATCGCCGTCCACGAGCACATGGCATCGGCCGCCAACCAACGCGCGGCGTACTGCCCCTTCATGTACGGCTACTCGAACTACTCGCGTCCGCTCTACGCCGACCATGTGCTGCACGCAGGCGGTCTGGTCCGCTACGGCGGGAGACCGCTTCGCTCGACCCTCGGCGGCGCGGGCCTCGCGGTATCGGCACGCACGCGCCGCCCGGAGGAAGCCACCCGCTACGCGGCCTTCACCGCCTCCCCGGATGTCCAGCGGGGCATCTATTTCGAAGCCGGAGGCCAACCCGGCCACCGCAAGGCGTGGCTGGATGATACGGTCAACACCGCCTCGGCGGACTTTTTCCGCCAGACCTTGGAAACCCACGACCAAGCCTTGCTGCGGCCGTGCTTTCCGGGCTACATGGACTTTCAGGACGCGGCATCGCCGGTCGCCCACGCCTGCATCGCGGGCCTCTCGTCCCCGTCCGCCACGGCCCGCGAACTGAACCGCCTTTACCAAGCCGCCATCGCCAGCCCATCCTGACGCCATGTTCCAGTCCCGCTTCTTCGAAGACTACTCCGTCGGCGACGCCCGCGAAACGCTCGGCCGCACGATCACCGAAACCGATGTGGTGATGCATGCCGGCCAAACCGGCGATTTCTACCCGCACCATATGGATGCGGAATGGTGCAAGACCCAGGACTTCGGCCAACGCATCGCCCACGGCACCCTCATCTTCAGCGTCGCGGTCGGCATGACCGCCGGTGCGATCAACCCGGAGGCCTTTTCCTACGGCTACGACCGGCTTCGCTTCATCAAGCCGGTATTCATCGGCGACACGATCCGCGTGAAGGTCTCGATCAAGGAGAAACGCGATCACAAACGGCCCGACCACGGGGTGGTCAGCGAACTGGTGGAGGTCTTCAACCAGCGCGATGAAACGGTGCTCGCCTGTGAACACCTGCTGCTGGTGCGCCGCAAATCATGAAACCGCTCGAAGGCCTGCTCGTCCTCGACTTCAGCCAGTTCCTCGCCGGACCGGCCGCGGCGACGCGTCTTGCCGACCTCGGTGCGCGCGTGATCAAGATCGAGCGGCCGGGCAGCGGTGACATTTGCCGGCAACTCTACATCACCAACCTCAAGCTGGACGGCGACAGCACGCTGTTTCACTCGATCAACCGCAACAAGCAGAGCTTCGCCGCCGACCTGAAAAACCCGGAACATCTCGAACAAGTCCGGAAGCTGGTCTCCAAGGCGGATGTGCTGATTCAGAATTTCCGCCCCGGCGTGATGGAGCGCATCGGGCTCGGATACGAACAAGTCAGGCAACTCAACCCGCGCATCGTCTACGGGATCGTCACCGGCTACGGCTCCACCGGACCCTGGGCGGGCCTGCCGGGCCAGGACCTCCTCGCCCAAGCCCGCAGCGGTCTGGTCTGGCTGAGCGGTGATGCCGATCGTCCGCCGACACCGATGGGGCTCGCCGTCTGCGACCTCGCCGCCAGCGCGCACCTCGTCCAAGGACTGCTGGCCTGCCTCGTGCGCCGCGGCATTTCCGGAGTCGGCGGCAAGGTGGAGGTCTCACTGCTCGAGTCGATCCTCGACATGCAGTTCGAGCTCACCACCACCTTCCTCAACGACGGCGGCAAACTGCCCGAACGCAGCACCATCAACAACGGTCACGCCTACCTCGGCGCGCCCTATGGAGTCTACCGCACCGCCGACGGCTACCTGGCGCTCGCGATGGGATCGGTGACGGCTCTCGGCGAACTGCTCGAACTCCCGGCACTCGCGGCCTTTCCCGACCCGGACAGCTGGTTCACGCATCGCGATGCAATCAAGGCCCTGATCCGCGACCACCTGCCCGGCCAACCCACGCAGCACTGGCTCGACCGCCTGGTGCCCGCCGATTACTGGTGCGCGGAAGTGCTCGACTGGAGGCAACTCTTCGGCCACCCGGCCTTCGCGGAGCTCGACTGGGTGATGGAAATCACCCGCGAAGACGGCCCCACGATGAAGACGACGCGCTGCCCGATCACGATCGACGGCGAACGCTTCAAACCGGAACTCGGCGCACCGCGGGTGGGCCAGCACTCGGAGACGATCCGCAGGGAATTCGGACTATGAGCATGCCCGCTGTCAGACGCTTCGGCATGGTGGTGGGCCTCAAGCCCGAAAAGGTGGCCCGCTACACGGAACTCCACGCCGCCGCATGGCCCGGCGTGCTGGCAACCCTCAAGCGCGCGAACATCGGCAATTACTCGATCTACCTTCGCACGCTCGCCGACGGCAAACCCTACCTGTTCAGTTATTTCGAGTACCGCGGCAGCGACTATGGGGCCGACACCGCCGCGATCGCCGCCGATCCCGAAACCCGGCGATGGTGGGACGAATGCATTCCCTGTCTGGAACTCCTGCCCGACCGCGACCCGGGCGATGTCTGGTCGCTGATGGAGGAGGTCTTCCATCTCGATTGAAACCCGTTCCACCAAAACCATGATCGAACCCAATCCCATCCTCGGCACTGCTCTTCACGCGGTGGGCGCCGTCGCCGCCGCGCTTTGCTACACGCCGCAAAAGAAAGTCACCGGTTGGTCCTGGCAGAGCTACTGGATTGTCCAAGCGCTCTTTTGCTGGCTCCTGCTGCCGATCCTGGTGGCGTTTGTCACGGTTCCGAACCTCGCCGAGGTGCTGCAACAAGCCCCCAAGGATGCGATGCGGCATTCCTTCCTGCTCGGCGCCGCCTACGGCATCGGCGGCACCGCCTTCGGCATCTCCATCCGCTACATCGGCTTTTCGCTCACCTACGCGATCGCGATCGGTCTCTCGACGGTCCTCGGCACCCTCATCCCCTCGCTGGTGAAGGGGGAACTCGGCGACAAGCTGTCGAAAACCGGCGCCTCCTGGGTGATCGCGGGCATCGTCGTGGGCCTCATCGGCATCGCGCTGACTGGCGCCGCAGGCCGCATGAAGGAAAAGGACCTCGAGGCACAGACCGGCCCGGGTGAGTTCAATCTGGTGAAGGGCTTGCTCCTCTCGCTGCTGGCGGGTGTCCTTTCCGCGGTCTACGCCTTCTCGCTCGAGGCCGGCAAACCCGTGGCGGATACCGCCTTGGCCCTCGCGGGTGCCGATGCCCGGGCGCAGGGGTTCGCGGGAAATGTGGTCTACATCTTTTCCAACACCGGTGCCTTCCTCACCACCTCGCTCTACTGCATTTGGCTGCACCGCAAACAAGGGACCTTCGGCGAGATCCTGAAACCCGCCACCAAGAAGAGCGGCGCTCTTCAGGTCAACTGGCTCATGGCCCTGCTCACCGGCTGCCTGTGGTACGGGCAGTTCTTCTTCTACAATCTCGGCCACATCCGCATGGGCGGCTTTCAATTCACGAGTTGGGCGATCCACATGATCATGCTGATCCTCTTCAGCATCGTCGTCGGCTGGATGCTCCACGAATGGCGCGCGTCGCAAGGCCGCACCAAGTGGGTGCTCGCATTCGCCTTCCTCGTCCTCGTCGGCGCGGTGCTCTGCCTCAGCTACGGCAATTACCTCGGCGAAGCAGTCGCCGGGCACTGAGGAACCGGGGCCTGCGGGCCGGCGCTTGACTCATCCGCCCGTCCCGTCTCCTCGGTCCGGCATACCGCGCCAGCGACTGGAAAAGAAGGCAGGCGCCGGAATCATGCTTTCCGGATCAAAACACCCGGCTGGAGGCGGAGGTGGGAATCGAACCCACGAATGACGGTTTTGCAAACCATTGCCTTACCACTTGGCTACTCCGCCGTTTTCCGGACGCGGAGAGGAGTTTTGGCCAAATCAAGGGAGGCTGTCAATCCGGGGATGCGAGGAAATCGCCGCGTCGATCGCAGCCACGGCGTGATCGATTTCCTCCGCGCTGACGCAGAGCGGGGGCATGAGCACCACGGTGTCGAGGACGGGACGGGTGAGCAATCCGTGGGGACGGGCTGCGGCGCAGACGAGTTCGCCGATGCGCTCGGCGGGGAGGAAGCGCAGGCCATCGGGTTGGCGCAGTTCGATGCCGGCGATGAGCCCGCACTGCCGGACCTCATGGATGCCGGGATGGGCCTGCTTGAGTTTCTGCAAGCCCTCGCGCATCCGCTCCGCTTTTCCCGGGAGACCCGCAAGGGTGTTCTCCTCGCGGAACAATGCGAGGCTTGCCAACGCCGCCGCACATCCGAGGGCATGGGCGGTGTAGCTGTGGCCGTAGGAGAAACTGCGCCCGGCATCCCCGAGGAAGGCCCGGTATACCTCGTCCGTCACCATTGTGGCAGCCAGCGGCAGATAGCCTCCGGTGAGACCTTTGGCGAGACAGAGAAAATCGGGAACCACCTGCTCGCGTTGGCAGGCGAACATCGCTCCGGTGCGCCCGAAGCCGGTCATCACCTCGTCGAGGATCAAATGGCATCCGGTCTCGTCACACCAGTTGCGCAGCGCGCGCAGCATGCCCGCAGGCCAGGGCCGCATCTCGTTGACCCCTTGAATGAGCGGCTCGATCACCACTGCGGCGATCAACGCGGGATCGAGCGCGGCGAGTTCGTCGAGCGATGACACGCGGCTCACCTCGTAGCCGGCACCGCGGAGCGGGTCGAGAAAGCGGCCCACGCCCCCCACAGATGCCGCGCCAAGGGTGTCGCCGTGATAAGCGTTGCCGAAAGCCGCAAAACGGCGGCGCTCCCCTTCGCCGGTCTGCATCCGGTACTGCAGGGCCATGCGCAAGGCGCACTCGACGGCCGTGGATCCGTTGTCCGAGAAGAAGACCCGCGGCAACGGGGTGCCGGGAAACAGGCCAGCCAGTTCCTGCGCGAGTTCGACCGCACCGGGATGGGTGAGGCCCAGAAAGGAAACATGCGCCATGCGTCCGAGTTGCTCGCGGATGGCGTCATTGATGCGAGGGTGATCGTGCCCGTGGATATTGGTCCAGATCGATGAGTTTCCATCCAGGTACCTGCGCCCCTCGGAGTCGGTGAGCCAGGCGCCGCGGCCGCCGACGATCACCAACGGATCATGGTCCGACGCACACCAGTCGGACTGCCGCGTGAAGGGATGCCAGCAGTGGCGCTTGTCGGCCCGGATCCAGCGGCGGGTGTCGTCGCGCATGGCCTGATGCTGGATCGCCGTACCCGCCTGCGGAAGCAGGAATGCGGGGATCAGGCCTCGCGTTTGCGGGATGCGGCCGCCCGCTCCTCGAGAATGCCGGAAAGGAACAGCAGCACGGCCGCGATGCAGATGCAGGAATCGGCGACATTGAAGGCCGGCCACCATCCGCCGCTGGAGGGAACGATCTTGTCGTAGAGCGGAAGCTTCACGGCGAGAAAATCGACCACATAACCCTGCGCAAGACGCGCCAACACCGACTCTCCGCGGAACTCATCGAGCAGGAACCCCTGCACGAGCCGGTCGGTGAGATTGCCAAAGATGCCGCACAGGAGCAGTGCCACCGCGATCCTTGCGAGCGGGTGGGGAAAACACCCCTTCTTCCAGAACAGGCGCACGAGGACGAGCGCCACCACCGGAACGATGAGGAACACCACCGGTGCCCAAGCCGTGCCATTGCCGAACCCGAAGGCCACGCCCTGGTTGTGGACCCGCACAAGATGGAACACCCCGGGCACCACCTCGATGCCCGCCCCCTGGTCCACCCATGGCGGCGGGAAGGTGCGGATCGTCCAGAACTTGGTGGCCTGGTCGAGCAGGTACAGCGGGAGGATCAGGTAGAGGAACAATCGGGAAAAGGACATGGCGGAGGGCCCGCACCATAGCGTGGAGGAACCAAGGGGCAAGCCCGGGCGCGCAAAACCCGGCGGCGAATGGTGCGAATTTCACCAATGTTCACCGAATTGAATCTTGTGCCGGACGACGGAAATCGCTTGTATCTCCGCGCCGCGTAAGATCAGTCTATTTCCGGTAACCTCATGCCACCAATGCGCACCCCCGCCAAGAAATCCTTGAAACCCCGCAAAAACCAGAGTACCTCCAAAGGGATGGCTGCCGTAGGAAAAAAAGGAATCACCGTTCGGTTCGAAGACAAAGAAATGGAAAAGCTCGATGAGCTTGCCGAACGCTATCGTGTCACTTCCGCCACAGTGCTCAGATGGGCGTTGCGGGCTCTCTCCGATTATGTCGATCTGAACAACGGCAGGATTATGCTGCCGCTCGACTTCGGTCAGGCTTTGGCGAAGAAACCCGCGCCACGCAAAGGCCGCGGAGATTCGGACCGGTACTGAACGGAGAAACGCTTCGGGTGCGACGCGGCGTGGTCACATGCCGCGTTGTTTTTCGCGTTCCGCGATCCATGCGCGATCCTCGTCGGAAAGTCTGGCCACATCCGTGCGTGAACGGGTGCCGTCCGGCTCGACGAACTCCAATTGCGCGCCCGAGACCGCAACCAGCCTCGCGAAGACGCTTTTCCCGTTGCGGTCCTTCCAGTCGCGATAACCCTTCGAGCGCAGTCCGGCGATCCACGCCTCGTGCTTGCGGACGCAGACGGATTCCCCGTGCTTGATCCGCCCCCACAGGAATTCGGCATCGCCTTTCGTGTAGCCGCGGTAGCGCCCGACCGTTTCGCCGCCGGGAGTCACCAGAATCAGCGTGGGGTTTCCGGATACCCGGAAATGCTTGCGCAATCCCTGCACCGCGTCGCGCCGCCGGTCGGTCAACCGGGAGCTCTGCTCCATCGAAAGGTTCGCGTCGTCCACCCGGACATTGGCGTCGACCTTGAGACGAACCACATGCTCCGCCGCCCAGGACTCGAAGTCGGTTGAGGAAAAGAGTTCGGCCGAGAGTTGCCTGCAGGTGGGGCTGCTCTGGGAGTTCGTGAACCAGATGAGCAGGGGCTTTCCCTCGCGCACGGAGCGGCGCTTGGCCAGCGAAGGGCTGCTTTCCCAAGGCCCGCGGCGCTTCGCCGAAGACAAGGGTGTGTCAAGCCCCTGCAGCGGCGCATCGGGATTGTCGGGATCGGTAAAGACGATCTCCTCCTCCGGCGTGAGGGCAACCGGAGCCGATGTGCCCGCGGATCCACCTGCCGCATCGGGAGTTCGCGAGCGCAGTTGGGGAGGAACGCCGCTCGAGCCGAAAGGGGACGCCTCCTCCTTGACGATGGCGGGCGGGGAGTTGCCGCGCAGCGAGCACGCCGCCATGCCCGGGAAAAGCAGCAGCACGGCTGGAAGAAGCCCCCTCATGACTGCCGCGGCTTTCTCAATGCAAGGCGGGTGGCACAATGGCCGCAACGATAACGGAGCCGGAACAGGATCGAGAGACAGAGCGGGAGCACGCGGCCCAAACCGACGATGTGATGCGCCTGCTGGTGATACGAGCGGCTGGAGGGAACAAAATGGCGCTGCAAACACATCACACACCGGACGGGAACCGCAAAGAAGATCCAAGGAAGGACGAGAAGAACCAATCCGGCCGAAAACCAGATCAACCACGAGGGCACCCATGCAAACGGTTCCGGGTGCATCTGCTTGAGGATGATCAGCCCCGAACCCGCAATCACCACCGGCAACGCAAGCAACAGAGGAGCGGTCACCAAGGCCGCGAAATAGATCCGGAACGGACGGCGGTGGGTTACGCAATGATGCGATTCCCGGGCAGGCAAGAGGTCGCCCGCTTCCCCGATCCTGCGGACGGAGAGAGCGCTTCCCGCACCGGAGCGGGCAGCGGATGCACGGGTGCCATCCGCGGAGGATTCATCCCCGTCGCCCTCGGAGGCGGACCGGACCGGTGGCGCGAGAGCCCCATGATACCGGTTCAGGAGCAGACCCTCGGGAATCTCATCGGTCCCGATCCCCTGCAAGGCAAGGGACTTGACCGAAAAGGGAACCAGCACCGGAGCCCCGGCGAGCCGCTCCCTCACCAGTGGATCCGCCTCATGGTCCACCGGGGCCTGCAGGTCGACAGGATCGACGCGCTCCCCTTGCACAGTACTACGCGCCTCGGCAATCCACGCGCGCAAGGCGGAGATATCGGGCGGGGTATCCACGAGTCCGAGCATTCCGTTCGCACGGACCAACTCGCGATGGAGGCTTGCCACCTCGGCGGCGGCAAGGGCATCCCGGGAGCCGTGCCCCGTAGCCTGCAGCAGCGAGAACATGGCAGGGGAAATGCCCGCAGGAGGCTGAGAACCGATGCTTGGCACTGGAGCGCTTTTTTCCAAGGGGTTTTCGGATACCAGTTTCCTCTCCTCAAGACAAGGCCTCAAGCATCGCGGCAAGGCGATCGAGTTTCCCGTTCCATTCCTCCAAACGGTCCCTCTCCTGGCCCACCACCTCGGGCGGGGCACGGTCGGTGAACGAGGGATTGGCCAGCTTTGCCTCGCACTTGGCGACCTCGGCGCGGATTTTGGCGATCTCCTTGGAAAGGCGTGCTCGCTCGGCGGCGACATCCACAAGCCCCTCCAACGGCATGTGGCATTGACCCGCGGAAGTGACCGACGCAGGGGTGCCTTTGGGAGGATCGTAGGAGGGGTCGATTGAAATGCCGGCGGCGCCCGCCAGCAGGGTGAGCACCTGCAGTTGCGCAGGGAGCCATTCCGGGGCCTCCTTGACAATGAAGCGCACATCCTTGCGGGCGGCCACTTGGTACTCGGCCTTGAGATTGCGCAGGCGGGCAGCCGAGGTGTAAAGGGCCTCGGCAATCCGGCACGCCGCACCGCTATCGAATCCGGCGAGCGCCCTGCGCGGCAGTTCCATCCGCATGAGGAAGCACCCCTCCGCGACATAACCCATGCGGCGCGAAAGCTCCTCGGCAATGTGGGGCATGTAAGGCGCAAGCAACTGCAAGTAGCGGCTCATCACCGCATCGAAGACCTCGAGGGATGCCTCACGGGCCGCAGCGGGAGCCCCCTCGCGCAGGTCGAGCTTCACCGCCTCGAGGAAGCGGTCGCAAAACTCGCTCCACAGGAACTCGTGGAGACGCTGGGCAATCTCGCCGAAGCGATACTCCGCGTAAGCAGCCGCGAGATCCCCGGCGAGGATGTCGAGCTTGGCCATGATGTCGGCATGGACCGGAGAAAGGCCCTCGTCCGAGTCCCAGCCGTCGCGGACCGGCCCCGAGCGGGGCCCCGCCATCTGGCGGAAACGGCAGGCATTGTAGAGCTTGTTTGCGAAGTTGCGACCTTCCTCCACCGAAGCCTCGTCGAAACGCAGATCGCTGCCCACCGGCGCAATGCGCATCAGTCCGAAGCGCAGGCCGTCGGCGCCGTAGCGGTCCATCAGGTCGAGCGGATCGGGGGAATTTCCCAACGACTTGCTCATCTTGCGACCCTGCAGATCGCGGATGATGGAGGTGAAGAACACATTGCGGAAGGGCGGCCTGCCGGTGAAGCGCAGGCCGGCCATGATCATGCGCGCCACCCAGAAGAACAGAATGTCCGGCCCGGTCACCAGATCGTCGGTGGGATAGAATTTCCGAAACTCCGCACTGTCTCCGCTCCGGTCGCACATGGTGGCAAAAGGCCAGAGCCACGAGGAAAACCAAGTGTCCATCACATCGGGATCCTGCTCCCATTCGCCTGAGTCGCCGGGCGGGACGATGCCGACATGAATATCGCCGCGCTCCATGTCCTCGTTGCCGAGGGATTCGGCGGCACGAAGCCGTTCGATGTCGCTCTTGCGGTACCAAACCGGGATGCGGTGTCCCCACCACAACTGGCGGCTGATGCACCAGTCCTGGAGGTGTTCCATCCAATGCGCATAGGTCTTCGCCCAGCGTTCCGGGCGGAAACGGATGCTGCCGCCCGCCACGGCCGCCGCCGACTCCGCGGCACACGGATAGCGCAGGAACCACTGCATCGAAATCCGCGGTTCCACCGGAACATGCGCGCGCTCGGAGAAACCGACATTGTTTTCGTAGTCCTCGACCTTCTCAAGCAGCCCGAGTTCCGCAAGCTTGGCGGCGGCCCGCTCGCGCGCCTCAAAACGGTCGAGCCCGTGCAAATCAGGACACGCGGGACAATCGATGCGCGCATCCGGGGTGAGGACATCGATCACCGGAAGCCCGTGGCGCAGTCCGATTTCAAAGTCGGCCTTGTCGTGCGCCGGGGTGATCTTGAGCGCGCCGCTGCCGAATTCGATATCCACATGATCGTCGGCAATCACCGGGATTTCCGCCGGAGGGAAGGGCCGCAGGACTTTTTTGCCCACGAGGTCCGCATAGCGAGGATCGCGCGGGTTGACCGCCACCGCGACATCGCCCATCAGGGTCTCGGGACGGGTCGTGGAAATCGGCAGGAAGCGCTCCGGGTCGTCCGCGAGCCGGTACCGCATGTGGTAGAGCTTGGATCGGCTCGGCGTCATGATCACCTCCTCGTCGGAGAGCGCGGTGAGCGAGACCGGACACCAGTTGACCATGCGACGGCCGCGGTAGATCAATCCCTCCCGGAAGAGTTCCGCGAAGACATGGGCGACCCATTCCGAGTATTCCGCGTCCATCGTAAAGCGTTCGCGGCTCCAATCGCAGGAGCAACCGAGCCGCTTGAGTTGGCGGATGATGATGTCGCCATGGCGGTTCTTGAAGTCCCAGACCCGCTCGAGGAACCGTTCGCGGCCGAGATCGTGGCGGGTCTTTCCCTCCGACTCCCGCAACTCACGCTCGACCTTGGCCTGGGTGGCAATGCCGGCATGGTCGGTGCCGGGCAGCCACAGTACCTCCTTGCCCTCCTGCCTGGCGCGGCGCGCGAGGATGTCCTGGAGGGTGTTGTTGAGCACATGGCCGAGATGCAGAATGCCGGTGACATTCGGCGGCGGAATGACGATCGAATAGGCCTCGCGCCGCGAAGAAGGATCGGCGGTGAAGCACCCGGCATCGAGCCAGGCCTGGTACCAACGGTTTTCAACCTCGCGCGGCTCGTAGGCTTTGGGCAGCTCGGACATCGGGCCGGATCGTTGCCAGAGGCTCCGGGCTTTGTCCAGCGTGCGGCGGATCGGCCGCAACCGGAAATCAACGGCGGTGGAAATCGACCCAACGGATCGCGATTTCCCCGACTTCGGGTCCGAAAAGACCGCCGCCGAGCTCCACCTCGATCCCTGTTTCCGTCCGCCGCGGGGCGAGCACCGGATGGCGCCCTGCAAGCTCCACACGCACTCCGCCTTCATCAATCCGCCAGCACTCCGGGGCTTGGCCGCTGCCGAGAAAGGTCGATGCGGTGAAGAAACCGTTGTCCGCCTCGATGCTCTCAAGCGCCTTGAGGTCCAGGCGCAGAATGATCGAATCCGGCCAACCCTCCCCGCTGCGGGCAATCGTGGCGGAACCAATGCCCGAGGCGCTGGTGATCGTCACGACCGGTTTGCGCGGGTCTTTTGACGATACCACGGCGCGATCGCCGGGCTTTACGGGTTTCACCGAAATCCGCCCAGTACCGGCATCTTCCCCTGCCGCCCATGCGAGCGACAGGAGACACAATGCCAGAGCCGCGGACTTCACCAGGCGAAGGTCAGTAGGTCACCCGGCTGCGGCCCGCCGAGGAGATCACCTTCACGCGATCGCCCACCGAGAACGGCATTGGATTGGCCTTGGTCACCTCTTGGGCCACCGCCACCGAGCCACCGGCATCGAGCCTCACGGTGATCTCGACTCCGCTGCGGGAACCGATCGCCTGCTGGGCGTGGGAGCCGATCGCGGCACCTGCGAGCGAACCACCGACCGCACCGACCACATTGGCGCGGCTGCTGCCGCCGATCTGGTTTCCGAGAACACCCCCGGCAACCCCGCCGAGCAGCGCGCCGGCCTTGTTCTCTCCTTCGATCTTGATCGGGCGGATCGAAGTGATGCGGCCGGCCTGAACCGATTGGGCCTGCCCGGCCTGCGAACGGGAGTACACATCCCCGGTGAGGCTGTCCTGAGCACAAGACGCGAGGAGACCGATGACCGGGGCGATGGCGAGAAACGAATTGCGGAGTTTCATGGTGCAAAAGAATCGGCAGGAACCGGGTCCGCTGTCAAACCCGGGAATAGGGCTCCCGGGAAAACGAAGCGCCCGGCATGCCGAAACATGCCGGGCGGAATCGGTATCAGAGAGACGCCCCGCTTACTCGACGGGTGCCTCTTCGGGCGGGCCCTCGGGACCTCCGGGGCCGCCTTCGCCCCTCCTGCCCTTCCAACCCGGCCGGCGGTGTGGCGGGGGAGGCCCCATCTCCTCACGAGCAGCCTGCTTCTCCTCCTTGCTGAGTTTGCCGTCTCCGTCCTTGTCGTACTTCGCAAGGATCTCCTTCTTCTTCTCCTCGCGCATCGCCCTGCGCTCGTCCTCGCTGAGCTTGCCGTCGCCATCCGCATCGTATTTGGCAAGGGCCTCATCGCGCTTTTTCTCCCACATCGCGCGCAATTCCTCGCGCATCGCCTTGCGTTCCTCCTCACTGAGTTGGCCGTCTCCGTCCTTGTCAAACTTCTCGACGATCTCCTTCGGGGGCGGGCCCTGAGGGCGGCGGAATTTCCCGGGTTTTCCTTCATCGCGGGCGCTTGCGATCCCTGCCGCGCCGATGAGCACGGCCAGGCCGATGATACTGGGGTTCGTTTTCATGGTGTTTGTGGGTTGAAAGGCCGGCCAATCGGCGGCCACAGGGGGGAAACCCCGCTGCAATGAAAGAGTTGCGGAGAAAAGGATCTCCCCGGAAACAACGGTGCCCGAAATACCCACGCTTGCCTCGGTGGCGGCGGGATCCCATGGTGTCCCCGTGCGCGAGATGCACCACGGATTCGACTCCCCCGACCCCGGAAGCGAGGCAGCCATCCTCGAAAAGGGCGCGCGCCTGCTGGCGTTGATGGACCAGCAGTCGGGCCCGGCGCTGTTCTCCCGCAAGGGCACCTACGCGCGCCTCATGGAGTGGACGATGCGCGATCCGGCTTTCAAGACGCAGTTGTTCCGCTTCGTCGATGTCCTCCCGTCGCTGCGCACACCGCGGGAAATCGTCGACCATCTCCGCGAATACCTCGGAGACCGCGCCGTCGAACTCCATCCCGCTCTCAAGGCCGGACTCGGTGCCTCGTCCCTCGCGCCATCGCTGGTGGCCGGTCCGGTGAAGGCCGCGATCATCGACATGGCGGGGCAGTTCGTCGCCGGAAGCAGCGGTGCCGACCTCGTCAAACGCATCCGTCAAAACGAGAAGGCCGGGATCGCCACCACCGTGGATCTGTTGGGAGAAGCCGTGGTGAGCGATGCGGAAGCCGATGCATTCCTCGCGAGGAATCTCGAGGTGATCGAGTCGGTTTCACAGTACTTCCACAAGGAACCGCGGCCGTGTTTCTCCGATATCGGGCCCGCGGGACCGCTGCCCCGTCTCAACCTGTCGCTCAAGATTTCCTGTCTCGCCCCGCGTCCGGACCCCGCCGACCCCGAGGGATCCATCGCTGCCCTCAAACAGCGCATCCGGCCCTTGCTGCGCCGCGCCGCCGAGGCAGGGGCGCTGGTGAACTTCGATATGGAACATCACGATCTCAAGGACCTGACACTCGAATTGTTCCGGTCGGTCTTTGAGGAAGAGGAGTTCCGCAAGGGTCCGGCCAAGGGGATCGCCCTCCAGGCCTACCTGCGCGACTGCGAGAAAGACCTGCGCTCCCTCATCGCATGGGCGCGCCGGGTCGGAACCCGCATCAACATCCGCTTGGTCAAGGGAGCGTACTGGGACTTCGAGACGGTGATCGCCCGTCAGCGCGGATGGCCGGAACCGGTCTGGACGCGGAAGGAGGAGTCGGATGCGAATTTCGAAAAGCTCTCCGTGATTCTCCTCGAGAACACCGATGTGGTGACGCCCGACTTCGGCACCCACAATGTGCGGTCCTGCGCCCATGTGATCGCCACGGCGGAACGCATGGGACGGGACCCGCGCTCCTACGAGTTCCAGGGACTCTACGGCATGGCCGATGACCTGAAGGCGGCCCTCGTGTCTTGCGGCCACAGGGTGCGCGAGTATTGCGCGATCGGCGAGATGCTTCCGGGCATGGCTTATCTCGTGCGAAGGCTTCTCGAAAACACCTCGAACGAAGGCTTCGTGAGGAAACGCGACAGCGGCGCCGAGGAGGTGTCGGAACTTCTCGCGAATCCCGTTGGAAAACTCCTGTCCTCCGTCGGCGAAACAAACGCACAAGGCATTGTGGCGGCGGACTTCCGCAATGCGCCGAACACCGACTTCGGCATGCGGTCCGCGCGCGATGCGCAGACAGCCGCAATCGCCCGGCTGCGCTCGGCTCCTTGTGCGGAGTGGATGCCGGTCATCGACGGCAAGGAATCCCGCGGCTCGGAACGGATCATCTCCCCGAACCCGGCACACCCCGCGGAGGCGGTCGCGCGATGGTCGCCCGCGACTCTTGCCGATGCCGATCGCGCGGTGGAGGCGGCCCGGCGCGCCTTCCCCTTGTGGCGCGATACCCCGGTGGCTCAACGCGCCGCAGTGCTTGAACGGGCAGCGCAGCGCATGGAGGAACTGCGTTTCGATCTCAACGCACTGATCATCCTCGAGGCGGGCAAGCCTTGGGCGGAGGCGGATGCGGATGTCTCGGAAGCAGTCGACTTCTGCCGCTACTACGCGCGGGAAATGACCGGGCTCGATCGTCCGGAGCCGACCCAATCCGTCCCCGGCGAGGACTGCGTGCGCGTGTGGACCCCGCGCGGAGTCGGCGTGGCGCTGGCTCCGTGGAATTTCCCGTTGGCGATCCTTACCGGCCTCGTGGTCGCTCCTCTGGTGGCCGGCAATGCGGTGCTGATGAAACCCGCCGAGCAGACCACGGCGGTGGGAGGAATGCTGATGCGGATCCTGCGCGAAGCAGGTGCCCCTGCCGGCGTGCTGCAATTCCTGCCCGGACGCGGCGAGGAGATCGGCGCCCGTCTGGTTGCCCATCCGCAAGTCGATTTCATCGCCTTCACCGGATCGCGAGATGTGGGGATTTCCATCTGGGAACAGGCCGGGCGCACTGCACCGGGCCAGATCAATCTCAAGAAAGTCGTCTGCGAAATGGGAGGCAAGAACGCACTGATCATCGACAACGATGCCGACCTCGATGAGGCGGTTCCCGCCGCGCTCCATAGTGCCTTTGCATTCGCCGGGCAGAAGTGCTCCGCCCTCTCGCGCCTGATCGTGCTCGACGGGGTCTACCACCGCTTCGTGGAGCGCTTCCTTGCCGCCTGCGGTTCATGGCGAATCGGCGATCCCTCGCACCCGGCCACCATGACCGGCCCGGTGATCGACGAAGAGGCACGGCGCAGGATCCTCTCGGTGATCGAAGAGGAGAAGCGGCATTCGCGCCTCCTTTGGCAGGGCAAGGTCCCGCCCGAGGGCTGGTATGTGCCGCCAACCGTGTTCGGCGATGTGACACCCGGTTGCGGAATCGATGCCGCGGAGATCTTCGGTCCGGTGGTGGGCATCCTGCGCGCCAAGGATCTCGACGAAGCCTTCGCATGGGTCAATGCCTCGCCTTACGCGCTGACCGGCGGACTCTTTTCCCGCAGTCCGGGCTCCCTCGCACGCGCGCGGCGCGAACTGATGGTGGGCAATCTTTACCTCAACCGATCCATCACCGGCGCGATCGTGGGCAGGCATCCCTTCGGAGGTTTCCGGATGTCCGGCGGCGGCACCAAAGCGGGCGGACCGGGATATCTGGAGAACTTCCTCTTCCCGCGCGTGGTGGCGGAAAACACACTGCGGCGCGGCTTCACGCCCGAGGAGGCCTGATGCCTCACTTCTCGTCGGGTGGCGCGGGTGCGGGAAGGTCCTTGCCCTTGGTTTCCGCGAGCATCCGGGAGAGAGCGCCCACGGTTTCCGTCATCACGGGCACCTGTGCCAGATTCGCATGCTCGGCGGGATCGGCATGATGATCGTAAAGCATGCGCGACGAGGGGCGGCTTCCGCTCCGGGCGTACTCGGTGTAGCGGTGGCGATCGGTACGGATGGTGTCGCCATGCTCGTAGCGGCCCACCGCACGGTCCTTCCACGGCCGTGCTGGATCGTCCAGCAGGGGCACGAAACTGCGGCCTTCGACCTGCGCCGGAACCGGCAGCCCGGCAAGCTCGCAAAGAGTCGGATAGATATCAATGAATTCAATGAGCGCCTCGGTCACGACACCACCCTTCCGGCCCGGAACGCGGATGATCAGCGGGGCACGCATCGATGTCTCAAAGCAGCTGTGCTTGCACCACAAGCCGTGCTCGCCGAGGTTCCATCCGTGGTCGCCCCAAAGAACCACGATCGTGTTTCCGTCCAGCCCCAGACGCTCGAGTTCCGTGAGCACGCGCCCGATCTGCGCGTCGACATAACTCACGCAGGCATGGTAGCCGCGGATCAGGCCGAGAGCCGTTTCATCCGGCATCGGTCCCCCGAGCGGCACCCCCTCGTAGGTGCGCAACTCGTACGAGGGGTGGAGCGCGGAAAAGAGCACGCCTTCGGTCGGGACATGCAGGTCCGGCGCCTTGAAAAGGTCCGGCGGATAAAGGTCCCAGTATTTTTTGGGACACACGAACGGCAGATGGGGCTTGTAGAAACCCACCGCGAGAAGGAAGGGGCTCCCCGCATCCTTGAGCCTCCTCAGGTCGGCGACGGCCTTGAGGGCGGTCTGGCCATCGTAGAGGGAATCGTCATCACCTTGCGCGACGGCGAAAGGAGGGCCCAAGCCCTTTTCCCCTGGTTTCGGCGGCATTTTGCGGTCCCGAAAGCTCTTCGGCCTCCATGGTGGTTCGGACCATCCGGCTGCGCTGTCCTCCAGATTGTGGAAGATCTTCCCGTTGGAAATCGTCCGGTACCCGTTGCGCGTGAAATGGGTGTTGAGGGTCACTGCCGCAGGTGTCTCCTTCTCGGCGGAGGCATAGAAGGTCACGAAGCGATTCGGGGAGGGACGGATGCCGGTCATCAAGCTCGCACGCGAAGCACCGCAGGTGGGAACCATGCAATAGGCGCGTTTGAAGAGCAGTCCCCGTGAGGCAAGCCGGTCGATGTGCGGGGACTTCACATGAGGCACCCCGTAGCAACCGAGCTGCGGCCGCAGGTCGTCCACCGCGATGAAGAGCACATTGGGCCGCTCCGCCCCGCGCAGGCACGGCACAAGCAGGACGAGGGCAGGCAAGAGGAACCGCCTCAGAAAACCATGCACCAAGGCGCCATCTTGACGAATCGACATCGTCCTCGCTTTACGCCATCGCGAGGCCGTAAATTTCATGCTTCTCCTTCCCGGAAAACGAGCGGCCCGCCCCCGAGGGGACGGGCCGCCTTGAATATCTCACGCGCGGGACAGCGGGCGCGGAGGCTCAGGCCAGAGCCATGTCCTCCTCGCCGGCCTCCTCCGGTTCCTGCACCACCGGCTCCGGTTCCTCGACCGTGAACTCGAACTCCGCCTCGCGGTGAATCGGGAAACCGGTTCCGGCGGGGATCAGGTGACCCATGATCACATTCTCCTTGAAACCGGAAAGGTAGTCCACCTTGCCAAGCGTGGCCGCCTCGGTCAGCACCCGCGTCGTGTCCTGGAAGGACGCCGCGGAGATGAAGGAATCGGTCTCGAGCGAGGCCTTGGTGATGCCCAGCAACACCGGTTCCGCCTCGGCTGGCTTGCCGCCGCCCTCGGCGATCTTGCGGTTGACCTTCTTGAAGGTAGAGCGATCCACCTGGTCGCCCCACAGGTACTGGTCGGCATCGCCGGGATCGGTGATCTTCACCTTGCGCAGCATCTGGCGGATGATCACCTCGATGTGCTTGTCGTTGATCTCCACGCCCTGCACGCGGTAGACCGCT
>CAZMUK010000026.1:0-28605 GCA_964569415.1 uncultured Luteolibacter sp.
GAACTACCGGTGATTGTGGAAGTTGCGGCAAGCGCGCCGGTGCTTCCCCCATCTCCGATCTGCAGGGTTCCCGCGCCGATGTTGGTGGTTCCCGTGTAGGTATTGGCACCCGTGAAGACCAAAGTACCGGCACCGGTCTTGAGGATGCCCGTTCCGGAGATCACCGCGGAGACCGTGAGGTCGGCGCTCGCACCGCTGCTGTCCCCGATGTCGAAAATGCGGCTTGTCGTATTCCCCAGCGCGAGGTTGCCGCTGATCGTCGATCCTATGGGATTTCCGGTGTTGTCGTAGGTGAGGTTGCCGCCGAGGGAGAGGGTCCCCGTGCTGGTCTGAATCGAGCCGCCGCCGAGGGTGATACTGATAAGGGTTTCGCGCCGCCCGTTTAGGTCGAACATACCACCCGATTTGATGTGGACCGGTACTGCATCGGCGATACGGTTCACGTTGTTGGTGCTTCCGCTCAAAAGTAGTGTTCCTGAACTAACCGTGAGCGCATTGGTCCCGGCGATTGCAAGGCCGGCACCGCCAGTCGCGTTTTTGGCTAGGTCTAGGACACCACCATTCACCGATACGCTGCCGGAGAATGTGTTTCCGTTAGTTCCGGACATTCTCAATGTTCCCGTATTGATGATCAGCGAACCCGTTCCCCCGACAATGCCATCCAGGGTAAGACTGTTTTGGGAACTATTGCTGATGACCAAGGCACTGTTCAAGATGACCTGAGTGCCGGTTGACGCCGTGACCCCAATAACTTTCTCCCCGGTACCTGAGGTCACAGTGATGGTTGAGGTTCCGGTATCTGAGGAGAAGGTAAGTGCTGCTGCAGTATTGCCAGTTGCGGTAGTCGCTGGCCTGATGACTACCTTGTCCGGGGCATCTGCGGCAAAGGTTAGGTTACGGATGGTTCTGGCGGCCTGGAGGTAAGTGGTCCCGTTATTTGCCATCGTGCCGGAAAACACGATGTCGGTGGAGGTGTTGAAGGTTGGGAGCGTGTCGCCCTGCCAGTTCGCTGCTTGTCCCCAGTTTGCATCCGTACCTGACCCCGCGTCCCATGTGTATTGTTGGGCCTCTGCTCGCGGTACCGAAAGAACCGGCGAAGCGGCGACCAGCAAAATCAGTCTGAAAAGGGCCAATGATCCCCTCGACAACCTCCGGAAAGAAGGTTGTTTTTCTCCAGGGGGACGGAGCGGATGGGTCACTGGGGCGATTCCGGGAGAGATTACGGGATTTCCTGCGAAGCAACAAGCGAAAACGCGTTTCAGAGGGGCGTTTGGATGATCATATTTCGGCAAGCGGCGGAATCGAGTGGAAAAGTGTATGGAAAAGATACTTTCCGAGTGGGATCGGAGCCGCGATGGGGGGTTTAAAGTGCGGTTTTATTGCTCTTTTCCGACTTGTTGATTTGTTTTTTCCAGCGTTTTGAGGCAATGACGGTGGGTCCCGGGCTGGGCTGCCTTCCTATGACGCGAAGTCGGGCGAGTCTATTCGAAGGGGGGCTTGTTCCTTGTTCCTTGTTCTTTGTTGAGCCTGAGAGGCCCGAATGTCTTTTCAGGCTCTGATTCCTTCGTGACCTTCGGGGCCTTGGTGGTTTCCCTCTGTATGAGAGAGGCTCTGCACGAAGAAACGAGGAAGGGGATGAACCACGGATATCACTGATTTCACAGATGATAGAATGCTTCTCCGTTGGGCCTGTGGGCTCCTGAGAGCTTCTCAGGCGCTTTTCCCCGGCCTCAAACTTTCCAGCCTCCGGGCCCCGGCTTGCAAAGCCACAACATGAGAGGCGCGGCTGCTTGGGCCGCGTTTGTGGGGACGCGGGGAGGGAACCGACGCAATGCTGATTCCGCTTGCGGGCGGATCAGTAGCGTTGGGTGCGGGAGTGGTCGAAGTAGGTCTCGAAGCCGAGTTCGGGCGGGAATTCGGAGAGGCCGTCGTGGACATTCATCTGGATGCGGTTGTCCTCGCCGCAGCGCTCGTAGGGGGGCTTGAAGGTTCCGCGATAAGTCGGGCAGGTGAAGGTGAAGAGTTCGTAGAAACCGTAGCCCAGGCGCCGCAGGGCGCGGTTGGTGCCGTCGACCGCGCCATAGCTCCAGCCGGCCTTGCGTCCGTAGGTGTCGGTCTTGCGGACGATTTGTTCCGGGATTTCGACGACGCCGTAGAGGATGTTGCCAATGGCGCGTCCGAGTTTGCGGGTGGAGGTGTAAGTAGAGCCCGGAGGAGCATGGATATCGGCAACGCCGAAAACCGTCAGGGAGGCCAGTGCACCGACTGTGACGAGGAGTTTTTTCATGACGGACGCGAGACTAACGGCGCGTGCGGATCCTTGGCAATGGCAAAATCGGGTTTGGCTTCGGGGCGTTTTCCCAAGGGGAGCGGGGTGGAAAACGCACATTGCGAGGCGGGAGGATCCCCGGCGCAGGCTGCTTCCCGCTTGAAGGTGGGGGCGGGAGCATGGAAGGTCGGGCTCGTGAGCGGGAGGAAATGGACTTGGAGGTTGGCGTGGGTGTTCGGGCTGTGCGTGGCCTTGTCCGGGGAGTTGGCGGGGCAGGTCAAGGCCCTGCGGGACGTGGTGGGCGTCAAGGGGTCGGGCCAGCTTGCCGCATCGGACGAGAGCGAGGAGGTGCGGCGCAAGCGGCTTGAGCAGTGGCAGTCGGAGGCGCGGGAGGCTTTGGGTCGTCTGGAGGCCGAAGGGGCGGTGGCGGCCTTGCCCGAGGGGGTGATGCCGGCCGAGATGGAGGCCCGGCGGCGGGACTTGGAGCGCATTGCGGCCAATGCCGCCGCGTTGTTGAAGAACCTGCCCGCGGTGGCGGATGCGGTGGCGCAGGCGGCCAAGGCCAAGGCCGAGGAGGCCGCGTGGAGCGGCTTTGAGGAGAAGCCGCCGTATTCCGTGTTGATGATCGACGAACTGATCGACGAGCGCGAGTCGGTGCGCGCCAAGCAATTGTCCAACGAGGCCGCATTGGCCAACTTCGAGCGTTTGTTGGTGACGGCGATGGACGACACCAAGGTGGCGGAGGACGCGGTGGGTATCGCGACCATCGCGGTGAGGGATGCCGCCGGGGGCGCGGTGGAGTCGGCCAAGTGGCGTCTCGAGTCCGCGCGGTTGAGGACGCGGAGGTTGGCCTTGGACGCCGCCTTGATGCAGATCGGGGCGGATGCCAGCCGGGCGCGGGTTTCCTCGGCCAAGGCGGAGTTGGCCTTGTTGGGAAAGAAGTTGCGTGCCGCCGGGAGGGATCCGCGTTTTTCGGAGGACGATCTCTCCAAGGTCCGCAAGATTGCCGAGGAGCGTCGGGCTTCCTTGGTCAAGGAGGGTGCGGCGGTTGCCAAGCGTCTGCGGGCGGCGGTGGCGGTGCAGCAGCAGGCGCGTGCGGCGGTCGAGGCCTTCGGCGAGATCGCGCCCGACGCCAAGCCGCCCGACGGGCTTGAGATCGCGCGCTTCCGTGTGGAGGTCGCCGCCCAGCGGGTCGAGGCGTTGCAGGCGGTGGCGGATGCCTTGGGTGAATTGGGTCAGCTCGAGTCCTCGATGGTCAACGCGTATGTCGATCGTTATGCCGCGATGAATGCCGCGGATGGCGAGCAGCGGCGCAAGGCGGTGGATGCCTTGGT
Organism: uncultured Luteolibacter sp.; assembly: GCA_964569415.1. Lineage (GTDB taxonomy): Bacteria > Verrucomicrobiota > Verrucomicrobiia > Verrucomicrobiales > Akkermansiaceae > Luteolibacter. The sequence continues at coordinate 3,604 of CAZMUK010000026.1, forward strand.
CAAGCAGTCCGACGGCATGCGGGCGTGGGAGAGCGTGGTTGAAGGGCGGGAGTCCGCCTGTGCGGCGGAGTTGGGGCGCATCGAGTCGAGGGCCTCATCGATCGGTTCCGATGATCCGCGGTATGATTTGGTCAATGAGCAGCGTGCGGCGCGCAGCGAGCAGTTGACCGTGATGCGGCGGGTTTCCGCCGAGGTGGGGTCGAGGGGGCGTTTGGTGCGGCGCTGGGTGGCCGACTTCACCGCCCCTGCGGGCAAGCCCGGGATCGGCGAGCGGGTGGGTGCGGTGGTTTCCGGCGGATGGGAGCGGCTCAAGGCCTTTTGGGTGTTGCCGGTGCTGAGTTTCGAGGACCGCATCGAGATCGACGGCCAGACCACCATTCGCAAGGAGTCGGTGACGGTCGGCATGTTGTTGCGGGCCCTGATGTTTTTCGCGGTGGGGTATTTCGTGTTGGGGCACATTGCCACGCGGATTCAGCGCGGGTTTGTGAGGAGGGGGCACATCGCCGAGGCCCAGGCGAGGACCTTGCGCAACTGGGCGATGATTGCCGCGGGTGTGTGTTTGGCGTTGGCGACCTTGGCCTTTCTCAAGATCCCGCTCACCGTCTTCGCCTTTCTCGGAGGTGCTTTGGCGATCGGGGTCGGTTTCGGCACCCAGACCCTGATCAAGAATTTCATCAGCGGTCTCATCGTGTTGGCCGAGCGCAAAGTGCGGGTGGGGGATGTCATCGAGGTCGGCGGCATGACCGGCGTGGTCACCGAGGTCAACACCCGTTCCTCCGTGGTGCGGAGTGCCGACGACGCCGAGAGCATGGTGCCCAACTCCTTGTTTCTCGAGGGGTGGGTCACCAACCTTACCTTGAGTCACGCCAAGGTGCGGCGTTCGATCCGGGTGGGGGCGGCGTACGGGAGCGATCCCTCCAAGGTCATTGCCTTGCTCACCGATTCCGCGGGTCGCCATGGTCTCATCTGCAAGGATCCCGCGCCGTTTGCCGTGTTCGACGACTTCGGCGACAACGCATTGGTGTTTGTGCTGTATTTCTGGGTGGAATTGGGGGGTGGGGCCAATCCTTTGGTGGTTGCCAGTGATGTGCGTTTGATGATCGACAAGCGTTTCGGCGAGAGCGGATTGGGGATACCCTTCCCGCAGCGGGACATGCACTTGACCACCGGGGTGCCGATCCGGGTGAGCATCGAGCCGGGTGGTGGTGGCGATGGCAAGTGATGCGTCATGGATGGCCCTTGCTTTGGCCGAGGCGCGCAAGGGGGTGGGTCGCACCGCGCCGAATCCGCCGGTGGGTGCGGTGGTCGTGGGCGGGGGCGTGTTGTTGGGAAGTGGTTGGCACCGTGCCGCGGGGCAGCCCCATGCCGAGGTCGAGGCCCTGCGGGATGCGGTGGCGCGTCACGGCGCCGCGTGTTTGCGGGGTGCCGGCGTCTATGTTTCGCTTGAGCCTTGTTCCACCGAGGGGCGCACTCCCGCGTGCACGGCGGGCCTCATCGAGGCCGGGGTGGCGCGGGTCGTGTATGCCTGTGACGATCCCCATCCGGCGCATGCCGGGCGGGCGACGGGCATCCTGCGCGAGGCCGGCATCGAGGTTGCGAGCGGCGTCATGGAGCGCGAGGCGGCGGACTTGATCCGGCCGTTTGCCAAGGTCGTGCGCGAGGGGTTGCCGTGGGTCGTGTGGAAGATCGCGATGACCATGGACGGGCGGATCACGCGGCCCGGGGGCGAGTCGCGTTGGATTTCCGGCGAGGAGTCGCGGGCGGATGTCATGCGATTGCGCGGCCAGGCCGATGCCATTCTCACCTCCGGCGAGACTGTGCGGAGGGACTTGCCCGCGCTGACCATTCGCGGCGAGGGGGGTGAGGGCAGGTCACAGCCGTGGCGGGTGGTGTTCACGGATGCGCCCGCGAGTCTGCCGCGCGAGGCCCCTTTGTTTTCCGACGAGTGGTCCGCCCGCACCTTGGTGCGTCCGCGCGCCGATCTTGCGGGCAGCTTGCGCAGACTTGTCGCCGAGCAAGGGGTTCTCTCGGTGCTTGTCGAAGCCGGCGGCGTGTTCGGGTCGGCCCTGTTCGAGGCCGGCTTGGTCGATGAAGTGGTCGTCTACTTCGCGCCGATGCTTGCGGGTGGCGGCGTGCCTGCCTTGGGCGGGACCGGTTTGCCCGCATCGTTGCGGCTCGGAGAGGTGTGCTTCGAAAGGTTCGGCGACGACATCCGGCTGCGGGCCTTGGTCGAGCGGGGTTGATCGAGTTGCGGACTTGCAAGGGCGGGCGGCGTGGGGTTCTCTCGCGCATGGACTACTTGGCCAAGGCCCGTGCCGTCATCGACATCGAGATCGACGGATTGCGGCGCGTGTCCGCTTCGTTGGGGGACGGGTTCATCGAGGCCGTGGGCATCCTGCAGCGGACTCTCGACCAGCGCGGCAAGATCGTCGTTGTCGGTGTGGGAAAGTCCGGCAACATCGGTCTCAAGATCGCGGCCACGCTCAACTCCACCGGGGGCACCGCGGTGGTGCTCGATTCCCAGAATGCGCTGCACGGCGACCTCGGGCTCATGTCCGATGGCGATGCGGTGATTGCGCTTTCCTATTCCGGCGAGACGCGTGAGCTGCTGGATTTGCTGCCCTTCATCCGGCGTTTCGAGGTGCGGGTCGTTTCGATCACCGGCAATCCCGCCTCCACCTTGGCGCGGCTCAGCGATGTCACGCTCGACACCTCCGTCGAGCGCGAGGCCTGTCCGCTCAATCTCGCGCCCACCTCCTCCTCCACCGCCATGCTGGTCATGGGCGATGCCCTTGCGATGGTCTTGCTCGAGTCCCGCGGGTTCACCGAGGAGGACTTCGCGCGCTTTCATCCGGGTGGTTCCCTCGGGCGGGCCTTGCTCACGAGGGTCGAGGACATCATGCGCGGCGGCGAGTCGATGCCGACGGTATCCGATGCCGCGGATGTGTTCGCCGCCCTGGACGAGATGAACCGGGTGCGTGCCGGTGCCTGTGTCATTCTCGACAGCGGGGGCGGTTTGGCGGGGATTTTCACCCATGGGGATTTCGCGCGCGGGTTCCGGGTCGATCCCTTGCTCGGCAGCCGACCGGTGGCCGAACTCATGACGCGTGGTCCGGTCACCGTGCGCAGCGATGCCCTTGCCGTCGAAGTCCTGCGGACCTTGGGGCGCAACCGGATCGACGACATCGTCGTCACCGATGGCGAGGGGCGGCCGGTAGGGCTCATCGACACCCAGGACCTTGCGCGGCTCAAGATCGTGTGAGTGGGGAATCCCGAGGTTCCGGATTGCGCGGAGGGGCGGATCGGGGTCAGGCTGGCGTTGCCAAGTGGAGGAAACTTTCCGTGATTTTCCATGATTTTCCATGAATAGGCCCGGCGAGAACCCGTCAGACAACCTGCGAGCGGTCGATGAGGCCGGCGGTCCGGACGAGGATTTCCGGTTCGTTGTCCGGGCGCGGGACGGTGACGCGGCGGCGTATGACGAGCTGGTCACCCGTCATCGGGGGAGGGTATACGCCATGATCCGCAACATGATCCGCAACGAAGCCGATGCCTGGGACCTTTCGCAGGAGGTCTTCCTCAAGGCGTGGAAGGCCTTGCCGCGCTTCGAGGCCAAGGCCCGTTTTTCCACATGGCTGTACCGGATCGCGCACAATGTCGTGTGTGACTGGACCCGCCGGCGCCGGATCGAGGCCGCGGGGGAGTTCGACGACGGGATTTTCGAGCGTGAGCGGATCGATCCCGCTTCCAGCACCACCCCATCGGGCGGCGAGGTTCCCGACGAGACCATGGCCAATGGCGAGTTGCGGGTGAAGATCGAGGCCGCGCTTGCCAAACTTTCGCCCGAGCATCGAGCGGCCGTGTTGTACCGCGATGTGCAGGGTCTCTCGTACAAGGAGATTGCCGAGGTCATGTCCTGTTCGATCGGCACGGTGATGAGCCGGTTGTTTTACGCACGCCAGAAACTCCAAACCCTGTTGAAGCATGAATACCCGTCCCGGTGAGGAACAGTTTGCGCGGTGGATCGACGGCACCCTTGATGCCGGGGGTGAGGCCTTTGTGCGCGAGTGGGCGCGGAGCGCGCCGGAGGAGTTCGCCGAGTGGGAAAGGATGAGGGATTGCCGCCGCGATCTGTTGCGGGTGTTGCAGGCGGAGGAAGAGCCGCCTGCCTCCGAGTTTTTCAACGCGCGCATCCGTGCCGGAATTTCCGGTTCGAGTGGTCGGGCATCCGGGCGCGGTCGGCCTTGGCGCGGTTTGTGGTTGCCGGTGGCCGCATCGGTCGCGGTGGTGGCCTCCTTTTTCGCGGGTCGGGCGATGCGCCCTGCGGCGGCAACTCCGGCGATGCTTGCCGCGGCGGGCGGGCAGTCCGGCGGGACGGACGAGCTTGAACCGGTGGTGTATGTTCCGGAGGTCGGCGTGAGTGCCGACTGGATGGAGAGCGAGGATGCCGGGGCGGTGGTGATTGTGTTGGAGGGCTTGGATGCGATACCCGACAATGTCGAATTGCGGCGCACCGCGATGCGGGAGCAGCGGCGGGAGAGCGACTCGATGGCGGGAGGTTCGGTGGAAAGCGGGAGTGTGCGGGAGGTGCGGCGATGAGGGTCGCGGGCATGGTTTTGGCGGCGGCGGTCTGGGTTCCTGCGGTGCTGTGTGCGCTTGAGGATCCCGGGCGGGCCAAGATCGGGGCGGTGCAGGTCGATGTCCTGTTCGGCACGGATGGGGATCCGGCGGTGGCAGGGGAGGGTGCGCGGGCGGTTTCCCCGGGTCTGGCAAAGCGTCTCGCGCGTGAGGAGGCCTTGCGGTTCCGGCAGTACCGGGTGCTCGGAAGCGACCGCAAGCCGCTGCTGCGCAGTTACGAGAGCTGGGCCGAGCCCTTCGAATCCGAGGAGGTGTTGGTGCGGTTCGAGGCCCAGGGCAAGCCCACCAAGCGCTCCGCGGTGCTCGACCTCGAGGTGTGGTTGTCGCGCAAGAAGGCGGTCAAGTCGGTGGTGGAGCTTGAGGCCGACCGCCCGGTGTTTGTTCTCGGGCCCGAGTGGCGCGGAGGGCGGTTGATCATTTCCATCGGGCTTGCGCGCGAAGCGGGGTCGGGACCATAGTGCGGCGGTGAAACGGCTCCTTTGGTGTTTGTGGATGCTGCCCTGTCTGGCCGGGGCCGCGGGGCGTTTGGAATTCGAGGCCTTGATCAAGGAGGTGCATGCGCCGGTGGATGCCGCGACCGTCGTGGTGGATTTTCCGTTTTCCAACAAGTCGGGCAAGACCGTCACCATTCGTCGCCACGAGTCGTATTGTTCGTGCATGTCGGTGAGTCTCAAGGAAGGCAAGACCGAGTATCGCGATGGGGAGTCGGGCGTGGTGCGGGCGGTGTTCGACATGGGGAATTTCTCCGGCGAGATCGACAAGGCCGTGGGTTTGTTTCTCGACGGGGATGGCGGGGGCGAGCCGTCGGTGGTATTGACCGCGCGGGTGCACATTCCGGTGGTGGTCGAGGCAGAGCCGAGGACCCTGCGCTGGACCGTGGGTGATGGTGGTGGGGAGAAGCGCATCCGGATCCGCATGCGGCACACCCGGCCGGTGCGCATCGTCAAGGTCAGCTGCACTTCGGCCGCCTTTCGTTTCTCGCACCGGGCGGTAAAGGAGGGAGAGGAGTACGAGTTGGCGATTGCACCGGTCGATGCGGGCAAGCCGGGCTTGGCGGTGTTCCGGATCGAGACGGATTGCGATGTGGCCAAGCATCGGGTGCAGCAGGTGTTTGCGGTCATCCAGGGGCGGGCGGCGGGAGCTGCCGGCGAGTGAGGGCCATCGTCCAGCTCGGCGTCATTGCGGTGCTTGCCGCCGCCGCGGCGGGGGTGACATGGCGGGTCAAGGGGCCGCCGCAGCGGCAGCTCGTTTGTGATCCGGCGGGTTTGAAGGAGGACGAGGTATGTCTCGCCGATGTGCCGCGGGACGGGTCGGTATTGTGGATCGACGCCCGGTTGCGGCGCGAGTGGGAGGCAGACGGCTTGGAGGGGTCGGTTTTGTGGAATCTCGATCCTGCGGAGGACATGCAGGCGTTTGAGGCGCAGGTTTTCGAGCGCTTGGTGGCTTGCGGGCGTGTGGTCGTGTATTGCGGCGACGAGAACTGCGGTACCAGCCGGCAGATCGCCGGGCGGATCCGTGCCTTGGGTTTGGGCAAGCCGGTGGCTGTCCTGTACGGAGGCTCGCGTGCCTTGCGGGAGGCCGGATGGATGAGGGGCCGCGCGGCGTCGGGTGGCTGACCCGGGATTTTTCGCTTTCCTCGGGCGGTGGCGGATGTTCCTTGGGCCGCGGTGAGAATCGGCATCTGCCAGATCAACCCCGTGGTGGGGGATTTCCCGGGAAACGCGCGCAGGATTCTCGCCGCGTATCGCGAGTGCCTCGATGGCGGAGCCTCCTTGGTCATCACTCCCGAGTTGTCGCTTGCCGGGTATCCGCCGCGCGATCTCGTGTTTCATTCCGGCTTCGTGCCGTCCTGCCTGCAAGCGCTCGACTACCTTTCCGGGGAAACCGGCGAGGTGCCCTTGCTGGTCGGCTATGTCGACCACCATCATCCCGGCAAGCCCGGCAAGCCGTTTCGCAACGCCGCCGCGTGGCTGCAGGGCGGGAAGATCTTGCACAAGGTGTGGAAGACACTGCTGCCCACCTACGATGTCTTCGACGAGAGGCGCTACTTCGAGCCCGGCGAGCGCTGCAGGCCGATCGAATGGAACGGCAGGCGCATCGGTGTGACTTTGTGCGAGGACATCTGGACCGAGGAGTGGCTTGAGCGGCCCTTTTACGATCGCGATCCGGTCGAGGAACTTTGCGCGGCGGGGGTGGATCTTTTGCTCAACCTCAGTGCCTCTCCTTTCCATCTCGGAAAAGCCGGGCAGAGGAGGTCGATGCTCGGTGCGGTGGCGCGGTCGGCGAAGGTTCCGGTCGTCTACTGCAACACCGTGGGCGCCAACGACGAACTCGTGTTCGACGGGCATTCCGTGGTGGTGGCGGCGGACGGCGTGGTGGCGGTGCAGTTTCCCGGGTTTCGCGAGCATTGCGAGGTGGTCGACCTTCCCTCGCCTGCTGTGGCCGAGGCCGCCCATCCGCAGGAGGAGACCGCGCAATTGCACGATGCCTTGGTGCTCGGGTTGCGGGACTACGCCGGCAAGTGCGGGTTCACCGGAGTGTGTCTCGGCTTGAGCGGCGGGATCGATTCGGCGGTGACTGCGGCGCTTGCGGTGGAGGCGCTCGGAGCCGGGCGGGTGCGCGGGTTGACCATGCCGAGTCCGTATTCCTCGCGCGGGAGTGTGGGCGACTCCATGGATCTTGCCGCGCGGCTCGGCATCCGTTGCGACGAGATTCCCATCGCGGAGGTGTTTTCCGCGGTGAAGGGTGCGATGGCTCCCCTGTTCGCCGGGATGCCCGAGGATGTCACCGAGGAAAACATGCAGGCCCGGATCCGCGGCTTGTTGCTGATGGCCTTGTCGAACAAGGAGAACCTCCTGTTGCTTACCACGGGAAACAAGAGCGAGTTGGCGGTGGGGTACTGCACCATGTACGGCGACATGAACGGCGGGCTGGCGGTCATTTCCGATGTTCCCAAGACCCGCGTGTGGGAACTCGCGCGCTGGATCAACCGGCGTCGCGAGGTGATTCCTGTTGCGATCATCGACAAGCCGCCGAGTGCCGAGTTGCGGCCGGGGCAGAGGGATCAGGACACGCTGCCTCCCTACGCGGTGCTGGACGCGGTGCTGGCGCTTGCCGTCGAGCATCACCTGTCCACCGACGAGATTGTGGCGCGCGGATTCGACGAGGCCATGGTCCGCTGGGTGCGGCGGCGGGTGGACCTCAACGAGTGGAAGCGGCATCAGGCCGCACCCGGCTTGCGCGTGACGAGCAAGGCCTTCGGGGTGGGTCGCAGGATGCCCATCGTGCAGCGTTTTCCCGGATGATGATGGAAAACCGGAAGCATCAACGGGTTGACCGCGTCCTGCTTGCCGTGGTGTGTGCCGCGGGCATTTCGGCCGCGTGGGTGTTGTGGCACGGGTTGTCGGTGCGTGCCGGGGTGCGCGAGCGCGAGCGGGTGATTGCCGGGCACGAGCGCGATGGTTTTGCGGCGCTGGAGGCACGGCAATGGGAGCGTGCGGAGGAGGCCTTTCGCCGGATCGATTCCCTGATGCCGGGGACTTCACTTTCGGAGATCGGGTTGCGGATGGCGGGCGAGGGAATTGCCGGCGAGAAGCGCGAGTGGATGGGACGGAAAATGGAGTTGGCGCGGTCGGCCTACGAATCGGCGGATTTCGTGCGGGTGATGGCCCTCGCCGACGAGGTGTTGGCGCGTTTCCCCGGTGAGGCGGCTGCGGTTGATTTGAAGCGGGAGGCTCTGGTGCTTGCCGCCGCGCAGCGGAGGCAGGCGGGGATTGCCGCGGTGCGGACGATGATGGCGTCGAGGCGCTTCGACGAGGCATTGCGTGAACTGGATGCCTTGACCGGTGAATTCCCCGGTGAGGCGGAGTTGGCGGGTCTGCGCGAATCTGCGGAGGCCGCAAAGCGGCGGTACGAGGAAGGGTTGCGGCGTGCGGAGGCCTTGTTTGCGCAGGCCTCGGAGCGCGACCGCGGGGTGTACGATGGCGAGGCATTGTCGTGGCTGCGGGAGGCGATGGCGTTGGGGCCCGACGATGCGCGGATCCGGGCCTTGCATGCCAGAATGGATGGCTACGGCCGCGTTTTCCGGGTGCCGGGGGATTTCGGGGATCCGAATGAAGCGATCCGCGCGGCGCGGCGCAACGATCGCATCTTGTTGGGTGAAGGAGTCTGGGACGAACCGTTGTGGATCAACACGCCGGTGACGATCGAGGGTCGGGGTCGCGACAAGACCGTGGTTGAGTGCGAGGCTGCGCGGAGTTGTGCATTGACGGTGGGTCCGGGTGCGGTTGGCTGCCGCGTCAAGGGAGTGGGATTCCGGCACAGCGGTCCGCCGCCGGAGCAGGGCGAGCGGTGGTCGGTAGGTCTCGTGCGCGGCGGAAGTGTCGCGTTCGACGCTTGTTCCTTCGAGGGTGGGGGTGGTCACGGCCTGGCTGTGGTGGCGCGCGGATCGGCGCAGGCGGAATCATCCCTGTTTCGCGACAACTGTTGGAACGGTGCCGCGGCGATCGGTGCGGGATCGCGGCTTGAATTGCGGCGCTGTGTGCTGAGGGAAAATTTCGAAAATGGAGTGGAGTCGTGGGATGGCGCCGCCTTGCAGGTGGTGGAGTCGCAGGTGTTTTCCAATACCCGCAACGGGCTTCACGCCGACAACCGGGACGCTGCCCTTGGGATCGACCGTTGTCGTTTTGAAATGAACCACGAGTTCGGTGTCGTGCTGCGTTCCGCAGGGTCCGGCCGCATTGCCGGATCCTCCGCCGGAGGAAACGGGCTCGGCGGGTTTGTGATTCACGCGGCCGCGGGGAAGGTCGCTTTCGCTGGCAACCGCACTGCGGACAACCGCGGCCCCGGACTTGTCCTCGAGCGGGGCCTCGCACGCGAGTCCTACAACGACACCCGTTCCTCGGGTGTGCGGGACGCCGCGTGGATCACCGCATGGGATCCGCGGGCCGTGCAAGCGCCCACGCCGGATCCCTCCGCCGCGGGAGAGATTCCCCCGCCTGTCGAGACGGTTCCGCGCGCGATTCCGGTGGAGGAAGAGTGACCTTCCTCCGGTGGCGTCGGCGCGGGTGTCGACGCGCCTTGACGGCCGGCTGGCCCGGGCGGAGACTCCGCCGCGATGAACGACGAGCTGCGTCCTTTTTCCTCACCGATGTTGGACGGCCCCGACCGTGCTCCGAGCCGGGCGATGCTGCATGCGGTGGGTTTCCACAAGGAGGATTTCGCCAAGCCGCAGGTCGGTGTGGCTTCCACCTGGAGCGAGGTCACCCCGTGCAACATCCACATCGACAAACTCGCCGCCGAAGCACGAAAGGGCGTGGATGCCGCGGGCGGGAAGGGGCTCATTTTCAACACCATCACCGTCTCCGACGGCATTTCGATGGGCACCGAGGGCATGAAGTATTCCCTCGTGTCGCGCGAGGTCATTGCAGACTCCATCGAGACCGTGGTCGGCTGCGAGGGGATGGACGGGTTTGTGGCGATCGGCGGTTGCGACAAGAACATGCCTGCCTGCGTGATGGCCATGGCGCGAATGAACCGTCCTTCGATATTCGTGTACGGAGGCACGATCCTTCCCGGGTGTGCCGTGCTCAAGGGCGAGAGGCGCGATCTCGACATCGTCTCGGTGTTCGAGGCGGTGGGCAGGCATGCCGGGGGGGAATATTCCGACGAGGAATTGGAAATCGTCGAGTCCTGCGCGATTCCCGGCCCGGGATCCTGCGGCGGGATGTACACCGCCAACACCATGGCCAGCGCGATCGAGGCGCTCGGCATGTCGTTGCCGAACAGCTCCGCGCAGGCCGCGGTGTCCGATGACAAGCTGCGCGACTCCTTCGATGCCGGCGCGGCGGTGGTCAACCTGATGCGCCTCGGGATTCGTCCGCGCGACATCATGACCAAGGAGGCCTTCGAGAACGCCATCACCATGCTCATCGCCCTCGGCGGATCCACCAATGCGGTGCTGCACATCCCGGCGATGGCGCATGCGGCGGGTGTCGGGATCGGCATCGACGACTTTTCCCGGATCGGCGCGCGGGTGCCGGTGTTGGCAGACCTCAAACCCTCCGGGCGGTTCGTGATGGCCGATCTGGTCCGCATCGGAGGCACGGTGCCTTTGATGAAGATGCTGCTCGATGCCGGCCTGCTGCATGGCGACTGCATGACCGTGACCGGCCGCACCCTGCGGGAAAATTTGGAGAAGCTTGCGCGTCCCTATCCCGCCGGGCAGGAGGTCATCCGTCCGCTCGACAACCCGATTCGCAAGGACAGCCATTTGCGCATCCTTTACGGAAACCTCGCCGAGGGCGGTGCGGTGGCCAAGATTTCCGGAAAAGAAGGAGAGGTCTTCAGCGGCATCGCGCGTGTTTTCGATTCCGAGGATGCCGCGATGAAGGCCATCCTCGGCAGGGAGATCCGCAAGGGTGATGTGATCGTCATCCGTTTGGAAGGTCCGCGCGGTGGTCCCGGCATGCGGGAGATGCTCGGCCCCACGAGTGCCGTCATGGGCCTCGGTCTCGGCAAGGATGTGGCATTGGTCACCGACGGCAGGTTTTCCGGCGGCAGCCACGGGTTCGTGGTCGGTCACATCACGCCCGAGGCATTTTCCGGCGGACTCATCGGCCTGCTGCGCGATGGCGACCGCATCACGATCGATGCCGTGCGCAACCGGATCGATGCGGATCTTTCCGCAGAGGAGATTGCCGCGCGTCGGGCGGCATGGGAGCGGCCGGAGCCTCGTTATACCCGCGGCGTGCTTGCCAAGTACGCGCGTCTGGTGGCCACCGCATCCGAGGGTGCGGTGACCGACAAGGGTCTGTGAGATGGCGGGAGGCGGGCGGGCTTGGGCCTGTCGCGGTTTCTTCCGCGCCGTTTCCGCGTCTTTCTTTGTCCTTGCATGCCGCCCGTGCCCCGCAAGAATCCCGCCCCGCGCCGCGGTTCCACCCCATGAGCGAAACAGAGACCCTTTCCAAGGAAGCCGTCATCGGCCGCATCGGCGACGAGCTCCACGCCCGCGACCGCTTCCTGATCCTGAGCCATGTGCGGCCGGATGGCGACGCGATCGGTTCAATGGTCGCGCTCGGATCCAGCCTTGCTGCAATGGGCAAGACCGTCTGGCTGGTCAATGAGGACGGATTGCCGGAAAACCTTGCGTTTCTCCCCGGCTCCGAACGGGTGACCCCGCCGCCCGCGGAGGTTCTGCCGGCGGATGTGGTGATCGCCCTCGACTGCGCCACCAAGCCGCGTCTCGGCGAGGCCGCGCTCCATGCCGCGTCCGCCGCTTCCCTGTGGATCAACATCGACCACCACATTTCCAATCCCGGCTACGGTGACATCAATCTCATCGACCCCTCGAGTCCCGCCACGGGCGCGATCCTCTATGATCTTTTGCTGCACGCCGGTTTGCCGCTCACCGACGAGGCCCGCGACGCGATCTATGTGGCGGTTTCCACCGACACCGGTTCCTTCCAGTATCCCTCCACCAGGGCGGAGACCTACGAGATGGCGGCCGACCTGATCCGCCGCGGCTTGGATGTGGGGGAAATCAACTCGAGCACCTATGACGAGCAGCCCTTCCGCCGCTTGGAATTGCTCCGCGACTTGCTCAACACGCTGGGACGCAGCGAGGACGGCCTGCTCGCGTGGTGGGACCTTCGCGACGAGGTGCGTGTGCGGCTCGGCCTTCTTCCGGAGGACAGCGAGGGGCTCATCGACAACATCCGCGGGATCCGCGGCGTGCGGGTGGCGGTGTTCTTCGAGGAACTGCCCGACGGCAGGATGCGGGTTTCCATGCGTTCCAAGGACCGGCGGATCGATGTGTGCGAGATCGCATCGCAATTCGGCGGAGGCGGGCATCCGATGGCGGCAGGCATTCGCATGGGCGGACCCTTCGAGGTTTCCAAGCAGGCGGTGCTCGATGCCATCCGGCGGCGGATCGCCGAGGCCGGGATCGCGACAGCGAACCGATATTCATGAAATCCAATCCAGCGGAATCATTCGGACCGAGCGGGGTTCTCCTTGTCGACAAGGACTCGGGCATGACCTCGCACGATGTCGTGGCCATCGCGCGCCGTTCTCTCGGCACGCGCAAGATCGGGCATTGCGGTACTTTGGATCCGATGGCCACCGGTTTGCTGATGCTGGTGGTGGGGCGGGCCACCAAGATCCAGGATTTGCTGATGAGCGAGGACAAGGAGTACCGCGGCACCCTGACCCTCGGGATCAGCACCTCCACCCAGGACCGCGAGGGGGAGATCTGCGAGGAGCGTCCGGTGCCTGAGCTGGATGCGGCGCGCATCGAGGAGGCGTTCGCTTCGTTCGACGGGGATTTCGCGCAGATGCCCCCGATGGTGTCGGCGATCAAAAAGGACGGGGTGCCCCTGTACAAGCATGCCCGCAAGGGAGTGGTGGTCGAGCGTGAGGCGAGGCCGGTATCGGTGGGTTTCCACCGGGTCGAGCGCGTCGCCTTGCCGGAGGTGGAGTTCACGGTGGGTTGTTCCAAGGGATTTTATGTGCGGACCTACGCGCACGACATCGGGGAACGGCTCGGCTGCGGCGCTCATCTCAGCTCGTTGCGGCGGACCCGTTCCGGAAAATTCACCCTTGAGCGGGCGGTGACCATAGCCGACCTCAAGGGATTGCCTCGCGAGGAACTGCTGCGGCGGATGGTCACGCTGGCGGAAGTGTCCTTGATGCGCGGGGCGTAGCAGGGACGCCGACAAGCACCGCCATGACCTCGATTGGTACTGGCAAAGGGCTTGCCCGGATTCTACAATTCCCGCAAGCCACGATGGAAAACGGTTCCGATCCCCAATCCCGCCCCGCAGGGCACGGCTCGCAGGACCCGTTGCCGGGCGGAAGCCGCGTGGAGCAGAATGCCGAGAAGGACCTTTGGGACTTCGGCAACGAGTCGATGGCGGATCTCCCGGTGCGTCCGCGCTTTGCGGCGAAGTTGATCGATCGCCGGAAGGCGAAGCCCCGCGGGGAGGAACCTGCGGTTTCCGGAGAGCCGTCGGATCCGAGGGACTCCGGGCGGTCCGGATCGGTCGCCCCGATGCGGCCGAGCCGGATCAAGGAAGTGCTGCGTGCTCCCTCGGAGAGCGAGTGGTTCGGTGACCTCGGTGGCGGGCAACCACAGGAACCTGCGGAGGACGAGGCGGCGCGGCGCGAGGTGCAAGGGCTTTCCGAAACGCCACCCGCAAGCACGGGCTTGGCCATGGGGCAGGAGGTGCCTTCTGCGGCACCGGGGGAAGCGGAGCTTGCGGAAACCGATGTGGCCGCGGTTCCGGTCCAGCCGCAGCGCGGTGCCAAGGCCACGATGATCGACCGGATCGCGGTGACGGTCTTGGCGGTGTTGTTGCTCGCCGCCGGGGCGGTCTTTCTTCGCTGGTCCGTAGGGGCCCTCCCGAGCCGACCCTTGTTTGAGGGTGACGGAAAATTTCCGGTCAAGGGCTCCCGTTTGGTGGTTACGGATGCCGAGACCTACTGGCGCGAACCGGTTCGCAGCGGAGAGCGCATCGACCTCGTGCAGCGCGATGCGAAGGTGATTCCCGAGATCCGGTTGTCGCTTGCGGGCGGTCCCTGCGCGGTTCGTGTGATGTTCCGCGACGGGGATGGCAACCTCATCGGTGATGCGGTGACCCGCGGGGTCGAAGGGGAGGGCGAGATCAAGATCGCCGCGACCGGTGGCTTCGCGGATTCGGGCATGCACGCCTCCTACCGGATGCAGGGAGTCCGCCCGTGGACGGCCGAGGTGTACGAGGGCCCCGATGTCGGTTCCTCCGGCGAATCGTTTTCCAGAATCTTCGAAATGAGGATTTCCACCGACCTGCGTTGATCGTTGCCATGCCTTCATCCGAGATACCTCCGCTGCCGCCCAGGGAAGGTTGGCATGTGCTGCACCTGTTCTTTCACATCGACCACGCCCAGTGGGCCCTGTACACCGACGAGGAGAAGCGTCACGCCAAGATCCGTTTCACCGAGTTGGTGCAGGAAGTGCGTGCCGCTCCCGACACCCAGTTGCTGGTGTTCTCGGTCGTGTCGCCGAAGGCCGACATCGGCTTCATGCTGCTGGCCGCGGATCTGCACGCGGCGAATGCATTCGAGAAGCAGCTTGCTCTGTCCCTTGGCGCGGGGATTCTTGCTCCGGCGTACTCGTATCTGTCGATGACCGAGTCTTCGGAGTACACCACCACCCGGGAACAGTACGCGGTGGAAACGCTCGAGGGGGAAAAGGGGCTCGCGCCCGAAACCCCCGAATACGAGGCGGCCCTGCGGGAATTCGACGAACGGATGGAGCATTACCGCAAGCATCGGCTCTATCCGGTGCTGCCGCCCTGGCCGGTGCTGTGCTTCTATCCGATGTCCAAGCGCCGGCTCGGTGATGACAACTGGTATTCGCTCGGCTTCGACCAGCGCCGCAAGCTGATGGCGGGCCATGCGCGTACCGGACGCACCTACTCGGGCCGGATCCTGCAGCTGATCACCGGATCGACCGGTCTCGACGAGTACGAGTGGGGGGTGACGCTGCTCGCAAAGGATCCGTCCGACATCAAGGCAATCGTCTACGAGATGCGCTTCGACGAGGTATCGGCGCGTTTCGGCGAGTTCGGGGATTTCTACATGGGTCTGCAGTTGCCGCTCGATGCGCTGTTCGAGCGGGTGTGCCTGTGACCGCTCAACCGGCGGCCTCCGCCACGGCCTCGCGCATTTCCGCATCGGCCTCCTCCATGCATTGCACGAGCCGCAGTTGGTTGCGGCAGCGGTCGAGGTTGTGTCCGGGCCGCGAGGTGCGGAAGTAATGGTCTCCCTCAAGGTGATCGGTCAGGAACCGGATCGCGAGTTCAAGGGTGATGATCCGGCAGCCGTCGGGCAGGTGACTGCGCTCCGTCTCCCCGAGAAACGCCGCTGTTTCCCCGAGAAAGCCCCGGGCCATCGCGCGAAACATGTCCATGCGCACCGCTACCTTGGCGAGAACGGGCTCGTCTTCCGCCGCAGGACTGACGGCCGATCGGACCAGATCGCCGAAGTCGTGAGGCGCGAGACCGGGCATCACCGTATCGAGATCGATCACGCAGACCGCCTCGCCGCTGTGCGGGTTGAGCATGACATTGTTGATCTTCGTATCGTTGTGAACGACGCGGGTCGGGATCAAGCCCGAGGCGGCGAGATCGGCGAGCAACGCGGTGTCCGCCGCCCGTTCGCGGATCAGCCGGATTTCCTCCCGCGCCCCCTGCGCGCGCCCGTGTGCATCGGCCGCGATCGCCTGTTCGAGCCGCGCGAGGCGCTGCGGGGTGTTGTGGAAATCCGGGATGGTCACCGCCAGCAGCGAGGGATCAAGGTCGCGCAGGAGTCTCTGGAAGCGGCCGAACGCGCGTGCCGCCTCGAAGGCCTGGGCAGGTGTGGAAACGATGTCGACCGTGATGCTGTTCTCGATGTTTCGATAGCAGCGCCAGAGCGATCCGCCGGAATCGGGCAGCGAATGACCGCCGTCGCGGGTGGGGACCAGTTCCAATTGACTGTCCCGGCGGCCGGATGGCTCCTTCGCGAGTATGTGGGCGGTTACGATCTCCACATTGCGCATCACCGCGGCGGGATCGGGAAAGACCGCGTGGTTGATCGACTGAAGGATGAAGCGCCGCAGGGAACCGTCCTCCTGGGTGCTCGTGACGCGGAAGGTGCTGTTGATATGGCCGGTGGGTACCACCTCAAGATGCGCGAGTGGACCGCCGAGCATGAACCCGGCTGCGATTTCCGCGAGGGGCACTCCGTTGTGGCAGAATGGATCCGGCACGGCGTCCAGATATGCCGACTGGCCTCGTGCGACAAGGCTTTCGCTGCCGTTGGGGGCAATTCCTGCTTGCCGGGGGTTGACGCCGGGCGCGGCGGGGCTACAGCTTTGCGCCATGCAAGACGATTTGGAAACTCCTCCGGCCGCGGCGGATGAGTCGGTTCCTGAGGGATCGGTGCCCGCTGCGGAGAATCCCGCGGCCGCCGCCCCGTCCGGGATGGACCTGCAGGCCGAGGCCGACAAGTGGCGCGATCTTTCGCTGCGCACCGCGGCCGAACTCGACAACCTCCGCAAGCGCACCGCGCGCGAACGCGAGGATGCCGTCCGCTACGCCAACCAGCGCCTGCTCGAGGACCTGCTTCCGGTGGTCGACAACTTCGACATGGGCATGCAGGCCGCCGCTCAGGACAAGTCTTCGATGATTTACATCGGCATGGACATGGTCCGCCGGCAGCTTGCCGATTTCCTCGCGGCGCAGGGCGTGGAGGAAGTGCCCGCCACGGGCGACTTCGATCCGAACCGTCACGAGGCGGTGTCGCAGGAGGAAAGCACGGAAGTGGCCGAGGGTGCGATCCTGCGGGTGGCGCGCCGCGGGTATCTTTTGCGCGACCGTCTGCTGCGTCCTGCCAGCGTGGTGGTGGCCAAGGCGCCGTCCGGCGTGGTGGTGGAAGGAGGGGCGGTCTGAGTGATGGCGGCGAAGCGCGATTACTACGAGGTTCTCGGCGTCGCCCGCGAAGCCGGTGCCGAGGAAATCAAGAAGGCCTACCGCAAACTGGCGGTGAAATTTCATCCGGATAAAAATCCGGGCGACCATACCGCGGAGGAGAAATTCAAGGAACTCGGTGAGGCATACGAGGTGCTGAGCGATCCTCAGAAGCGCGCGGCCTATGATCGCTTCGGCCATGGAGCGTTTTCCGGAGGTGGTCCGTCGGGTCCGGGCGGTGGCTTTCACGATCCGATGGATTTGTTTTCGCAGGTTTTCGGCGGAGCCTTTGGCGGGTTTGAGGAGTTTTTCGGCGGCGGACGCCGTCGTGGCTCGGACCGTCAGCGCGGCAGTGATTTGCGCTATGACCTGGAGATCACGCTCGAGGAGGCCGCCAAGGGCGTGGAGAAGGAGTTGGAGATCGAGCGCTATTGCGGATGCGATGCCTGTGCGTCGAAGGGAACCACCGGATCCGGCGGCGTGAAGGTGTGCCCGACCTGTGGAGGTCGGGGCGTGGTGGCGCGCCAGGCGGGGATTTTCATCCAGCAGTCGACCTGTCCCGATTGCCGCGGTGCGGGTGAGACCATTTCGGATCCCTGCGGCGTGTGCCGCGGCGAGGGTCGCGTGCAACGGGACAGCCGCATCAAGCTGCGCATTCCGGCCGGGGTGGATACCGGCACCAAGTTGCGTTCCTCGGGGAACGGCGATGCCGGTGTCCGCGGCGGCGCGGCAGGCGACTTGTATGTGTTCTTGGGTGTGGAGGATCACGATGTCTTCCAGCGCGATGACTCCGACCTGTACTGCGAGGTGCCCCTTCCGTTTCCGGTGGCGGCACTCGGCGGCGAACTCAAGGTGCCGACTCTCGACGGCCAGTCGTCGATCCGCATTCCGGCGGGAACCCAAGGCGGCACGGTGTTCCGCTTGCGAGACAAGGGCATGCCCTCGCTCTCGGGTGGTCGCCGCGGCGATTTGAATGTGCGGGTGCAGGTGGAGGTTCCGACGAAGCTCAGCGGCACCCAGCAGGATCTGCTCAAGGAATTCGCGCGATCGATCGGCCAACAGAACTCGCCGATGCAGGAGAGCTTTTTCAAGAAGGCGAAGCGTTTCTTCGAGTTGTGATCCGCAGCGGTTTTCCCGGTTGAAAGCGATGGCCCGATTCCTCCTTCCGCCGGAACGCTGGGGAGGGGATGCGTTTCTCGACGGCGAGGAGGCAAGGCATGCCGCGCAGGTGCTGCGGCTTCGCGGTGGCGAACGGATCGAGGTGTTTGACGGCAAGGGGCGGCGGGCCGCGGCGGTGGTGGATTCGGTCGCGCGCGGAAGGGTGGGGCTTACACTCGGCGAGGCGCACCTTGGCTCCGCGCTGTCTCCCTTGTTGCTCGCCCAAGCGGTTCCGAAGGGCGGCAACATGGAGTGGATCGTTCGCAAGGCGGTGGAACTCGGCGTCACGCACATCCAACCACTGCTGACCACCAATACGGTGGTGCGCCCCGGCGAGGGAAAGTCGGACAAGTGGCGGCGCATCGCGCTCGAAGCCTGCAAACAATGCGGACAGGACCTTGTTCCGGAGATCGGCGAAGCGCTGGCGTTTCGGGAGTGGATCGGCGCGGTGGATTCCTTCTGGGAAACAAGGGTCATCGCCTCGCTGGCGCAAGGAGCGCGGCCGATGCGTGAAGTCCTGCGGCAGAGCAAAGTGACTCGGCCTTCCGTGGTCCTGGTGGGTCCCGAGGGAGATTTCACGGCCGACGAGACTGCGCGTGCGCTGGATGCGGGGTTTCTTCCGGTTTCCCTCGGACCCCTCGTACTGCGGGTGGAAACCGCCGCTCTCTATTGCCTCGCGGCCATCCGCTACGAGGCGGAAGGGGAGTGAGGTGTGCCTTGGGGCGACCAAGCGGTCCCGAAGTCACCGCTTACAGTTCACGAATGCGGCTCGTTCTCATCTGCTCCGCGTGTAGCACGGCAAGCAGGCGGGCGTAGTCCTCTTCGCGTGATCCGGAGACGAGGAGATGCGAATACGATGGCCAGTGGGACATCTCGGCGAGCGCGTTGTCGAGCCGCAGCCGGATGGTTTCCTGATCATCGGTACCCCGCGCGGCAAGCCTCAAGCGGAGTTCCTCGCTGTCCGGCGGCATCACGAACAGATCGGCGAAAGCGGCGCGGATCGCCGGATCCCCGCATTTCCTGATGCGCGCGGCTCCCTGGACATCGATGTCCATCACCACATCCGTCCCTTGCGCGAGATGCGGGGTGACTTCGGCGATGAGGGTGCCGTAGAGATTGCCGTGAACCTCCGCATGCTCGAGGAACTCCCCGGAGCCGATGCGGCGCGTGAAATCCGAACGGTCGAGGAAATGATAGTCGATTCCGTTTTGCTCGCCCTGCCGTGGCTTGCGGGTGGTGCAAGATACCGAGTAGCGGGCGAGACCCTCGGACGCGAGCCTGCGGCAAAGGGTGGTTTTTCCCGATCCGGAGGGGCCCGAAACCACGAGGAGGATTCCCGTGCGCTGGAAACTCATGGCCGGAGGATGCCCCGAAATGCCTGACGGGGAAAAGCAGGAAGTGTGGGTGACTTTCGGCCGAGTCCCGCCTCAGCGCCGCACATAACGAAAGCCGGGAAGCGCGCGCACCAAGCGCCGCAACTCGAGCTTCATCAGGGTAGCGGTCACGGTTTTCGCAGGCAAACCGCTTTGCTCGATGATCAGATCAACTGCCCTCTCCTCGACACCCACCGCTGCAAACACCGCCGCCTCCTCGGGCGGCAGCTCGGGCAACATTGAGGGACCGCTCCCGGCCCCTTCAGGGACCGACCGCTGCTGCAACGCGAAAGGAAGCTCCCCGAGGTCGTCGATGAGGTGCGAACCGTCGGCCACGAGTGTGGCTCCGTCGCGAATCAACTGATTGCATCCCGCCGAACTGGGCCGGTCGATGGGCCCCGGAACTGCGAACACCGGTTTTCCGTACTCGGTGGCAAGGTTTGCGGTGATGAGCGAGCCCGACCACGCCGGGCACTCGACCACCAGCAATGCCTGCGCCCATGCGGCGACGATGCGGTTGCGCATCGGGAAGGTCTGCTTGTCGGGCGCGGTGTTGAGCGGGAACTCGGAGACCACCGCACCATGCCCGTCGGCGATCTTTTCGGCGAGGGCCAGATTTTCCGGTGGGTAGAGCTGGGCCAGTCCGGATCCCACCACCGCGATGGTGCGTCCGCCTGCGGCGATGGCCGCCTCGTGTGCCGCCGTATCGATGCCGCGCGCGAGCCCCGACACGATGGTGAATCCCGCATGCGCCAACTGGAATGAGAGTTTGCGGGTGGTTTGCCTGCCGTAGGTTGTGGCCCGCCGCGATCCCACCACGCTCACGGCATGGCGGTCCCGTTCTTCGATGCGACCCCAGACATACAACAGCAGCGGCGGGTCATACACCTCGCGCAGTGAGGCAGGGTAACCCTCGTCCTCCATCGTCAGGATCCCAATCCCGCGGCGCGCCGCCTCGGCGATCTCCGTCGATGGATCGGCATGATCCTGCCACCGGTGAATGATGCCGGCGGTTTCCGGTCCGATGCCGTCGATTCGCAGGAGCTTTTCGACCGGCGCGGAAAGCACCGCGGCGGGACTTCCGAAGCTTTCCAGCAACCGACGCACACGCACCGGCCCGATCTTCGGAAGTGCGTTGAGTGCTACGAGGGATTCGGTGCTGGTCACGGGGAAATACTGGCCGTGCCCGGCATCCGGGCCAAGGAAGATTCGTCTCAAGAGGCGGTCTGCCTCCGCTTTTCCCGTCCGGGTATGAGGTAGAGGGCGATGGCCAACCAGATCAACGCGAAGGAAAGAATCCGCAGCGGAGGAAGTGACTCGCCGTACACCAGCCAACCGACGAGGAACTGCAGGCTTGGCGAGAGGAACTGCAGGATTCCGAGGGTGGAGAGCGGGATGTGTCGCGCGGCATGGCCGAAAAGCACCAGCGGCAGCGTGGTGGCCAGACCGGTGGCAATGACCCATCCGGCATGAGCGGGCGTGTTGCCGAAGGCATCCGCAGGACTGCCGTGTGAGGCAAGCAGCCAACCGATTGCAAGCGGGCAAAGCAGTGCGGAATCGAGCGTCACCCCGATGCGGGATCCGATGCCGGAGCGTTTGCCAATGACCGCATAGAGCGAAAATGTGAGCGCGAGTGCGAGCGGGATCCACGGGAATCGTCCCAATGCCGGAACCTGGAGACCCACTCCCGCGAGTGCGATGGCGATGGCCGTTGTCCGTAACGGCCCGTGCCTTTCGCCAAACCAGAGAACGCCGAAGAGCATGTTGAAAAAGGGATTGAGATAATACCCGAGCGAGGTGTCGAGAATGCGGTGGTTGAGAGTGGCCCAAACATAGAGCACCCAGTTGGTGCCGAGCAGCAGGCCGGAGGCAAGGCTGAGCCCGAGGTCTCGCGGCCGGGAGAACTGCCGCAGGGCGGTGCCGCCCTCCCGCCTACCAATGAGGATCGGCAAGAGCAGCACCAGTGACCACACCGTGCGCTGGGCAACGATCGAGAAGGGATCAAGAAAGGAAAGCCGATTCCAAAACAAGGGGAGCAAACCCCAAAGAACGAAGGCCAACACGGCGGCCGCCATCCCGCGCTTTTCCTGATCCACGGGTAAAGAGTGTGGTTGGCCCGCCTGCAGGGAAAGCAAAATAGAGATATGTACGCTTCTCCCGATCCCGCCACCGATTCCAAATAACTCGGACTTACCGCGACGCGTGGACCCCGTGGTAACATCAATAGCACTGGTCGGTTACTTGGCACTTGGGTTCGGCGTGGTGCTCTTCGGGGCCTCCTGTGCCCTCCACTTCCTCAACAAACGGATTCCGTCCCCGGCAAAACCCGGGCTAAGGTGAAACGCAAACACGGCGAGCCACTGACACCCTGCGAGCGCTCGCCGGCCATTCCGGATGTGGTCGTGGGAAACTCATGGCACCTCTTGGGGGAGGGCCGCATTGAACCCCTTGGTCTTGCATCGCAAGCCCGATGCAAGGACAGTCTCCTCAAAATCGGTGTCATGACGTCTGCGTCAACGGCCCAAGCGCACCGGGACTCTCCCGATGTCATTTACTCTTTAGTCAATCTGCAGGCTGATTCTTGCGAAACCGCCGAGCTGAAGCTGAACGACGGCGGCTATTCCCGACTTTCGTGCGCCACCTGCCGACTCCCCGGACGCGGGAGGGGAGGCTCAGCGCACTCTACGGAGGCGTTCCCTGATGCCGAGGAAGAGGTCCAATCGACACAGCCCGCAGTCTCTTGCCTGCGTGCCCCGGGCCCCCTGCTCAGAGCCCCTTGCTTCCCGCAGCTTCCCCGTTGATGCCGGATCCCTTGACCACCAGTCTGGCATATCGCCGGCCATTCTCCACCCACAGGGTAACGGTTGCCGTTCCCCTTCGATCCGTCACTGTTAATACTTGGCGTTTAGTGGTTTCCCTGAAGGCCTTGGGAAGATTAAAAGTCTCCTTACCTCGCTCCCCACCGCGCACCTGATAGGCGAAAACCACTTTGTTGTAGCTGAGGACAGTGAGTTTCGCGGTGACGGAAAATCGCTCTCCCTCCTCAGTTACGGTCCCCGTGAGCGGATAGACGCCCTTTACCCCGGCCAACGCCTGGGCAAGGAGGAGCGGGGCGGCGGCAAGAACGCAAAGCAGAGTCTTCATGATGTTTGAAATCGGGTCATGACGAGAGTACGAGAAGTTTACACTAGTGACGACGACATACCACCACAGGCCACCAGGCTGCGTCAAGAGCTTTTTGCCTCAAAAGTTTTGACACCGGGGGAGGTTGGCTGAGGGGGGGTGGAGAAGGTCGTTGACTCAAAAAGGATGATACCAGCAACCAAAGGAATGCCGAGGAGTCGAAAAATGGCTGGAGAAGGGTAGCCTCGCCTGCGGCAGCGGTATGCGCGGCATGGCCGAAAAGCACCAGCGGCAGCGTGGTGGCTAGACCGGTGGCAATGACCCATCCGGCATGAGCGGGCGTGTTGCCGAAGGCATCCGCAGGACTGCCGTGTGAGGCAAGCAGCCAACCGATTGCAAGCGGGCAAAGCAGTGCGGAATCGAGCGTCACCCCGATGCGGGATCCGATGCCGGAGCGTTTGCCAATGACCGCATAGAGCGAAAATGTGAGCGCGAGTGCGAGCGGGATCCACGGGAATCGTCCCAATGCCGGAACCTGGAGACCCACTCCCGCGAGTGCGATGGCGATGGCCGTTGTCCGTAACGGCCCGTGCCTTTCGCCAAACCAGAGAACGCCGAAGAGCATGTTGAAAAAGGGATTGAGATAATACCCGAGCGAGGTGTCGAGAATGCGGTGGTTGAGAGTGGCCCAAACATAGAGCACCCAGTTGGTGCCGAGCAGCAGGCCGGAGGCAAGGCTGAGCCCGAGGTCTCGCGGCCGGGAGAACTGCCGCAGGGCGGTGCCGCCCTCCCGCCTACCAATGAGGATCGGCAAGAGCAGCACCAGTGACCACACCGTGCGCTGGGCAACGATCGAGAAGGGATCAAGAAAGGAAAGCCGATTCCAAAACAAGGGGAGCAAACCCCAAAGAACGAAGGCCAACACGGCGGCCGCCATCCCGCGCTTTTGTCCTTCCACGAAGGAAGGATGGGATGCTTTGGATCGGCCGAAAAACAAATACGATGGCAGGGGAACGGGTTATCGGTCTCGAAATTCAGACAATTCACCACGCATGTGTCGTTCCCTCCAAAATGAATCGGTCCGGAGTCCTCATCGTTTGCATCGTTCTCGCCTTGGTGGGGTTCGGAGCGTTTCTCGCGCTTCATTTCCTCGACAAGCAGATCCCGTCCCCGGCACCCGGTGGCGCGGCCCCCGGCAAGACCGGGGCGAATGCCGGTCGAAACGAATTCCGCGGGCCACAGGGTCGTCACGGCGGTACCGTTGCACGACCCCGGGGCACCGGGGACCCATGGTTGGAACTCAAGCGTCTGGACGCCGACGAGGCCGCTGCGATCCTTCGCCAAAAGGAGAAGCAGCCCTCGCTGGGTGAGTTGATGAAAAATCGGGACCGCATGCGGGAATGGCTGATCTCCCAAGGATACTCCGAGACACAGGCCGGTGAGCGGTTGAAGGACATGGAGAAGTATCTCGCAGGCGAGTACAATCAACGCGTCTCGCTGCCGATTTCCTTGATGGCCGTGCTCAACCGTTTCCGGGAGTTCCTGTTTCTGCCGTCACTGGAGGGAATCGGTGCCGATGCGGCCCGTGTCTTCGGCAAGAACGGCAGCGTGCGCTTTCTCATGCTGGGAACCGGCGGAGGGCTTTCAGCGGAGGTGGCCGAGGCATTGGGCGGGTCGAAGAGGAATCTGTTTCTCACCGGCCTTACCAGCCTTTCGCCCGATACCGCAGATGCCCTCGCCAAAGGCCGTTTCCCGATTCTCTCCCTCACGGGTCTTGCCGACCTTTCGCCGGAGGCGGCGGGAATTCTCGCGCAGAACAACGCCATGACCGAATCCTTGATCCTGCCAAGTCTGCGCAAGCTTGATGCGAGGACTGCGTCGGTTCTTGCAAACGGGAAGCTGGGCTATCTGCTTCTCCCGAACCTCTCGAATCTTTCGGAGGAAACCGCCGCAGCGCTTTCGGGTTTCAAGGGGAAAAAGTTGGTGCTCTCCGGTCTCACATCGCTCAACGCAGCGCTTGTCGACAAACTGCTGTCGTCCGGTGGTTTCGAGGTGGATCTCAGCGGGATTGCCACAATGGATGCCGAGACCGCAACAGCGTTGGTGACGAGGACTTCGGATAGGTCTTTGAATCTCCCCGGACTCACTTCGCTCGACCCTGCGGTCATGGGGGCCTTGGCGAAGGTTCCGGTGTTGAAGATGTCCGGCCTGAGTTCTCTCGA
>CAZMUK010000027.1:0-28157 GCA_964569415.1 uncultured Luteolibacter sp.
TACGACCACCGGTTGGTGGACGGCAAGGAAGCGGTGACTTTCCTGATCCGCATCAAGGAATCCATCGAGTCCCCGTCCCGCCTGCTGCTGGAAATGTAAGCCGCGCCGCGGCAAACGCGCGACCCGGCCCCGCCGGCGGAATCCCGGTTGCAAGGGCCCGGCGTCCCGGACAAGATCCATTCCGCCCCGCAACCGCCGCCCGATCGGCGAAACCCTCACACCCATGAACCTCACGCCTCAGGACCTTGCCGTATTCATCGGCTTCTTCGCCGTCGTGATCGGCCTCAGTGTCTGGAAAAGCCGACGCAGCAAGGGCGCGGAGGGGTCCTCGGACTTCTTCCTGGGCGGACGCTCTCTGACCTGGCCGTTGATCGGCATCTCGATCGTGGCCGCGAACATTTCCACCGAACAAATGGTCGGCATGGCCGGCCAAGCCGCGGGATCCACCGGACTGGCGGTGAGCTGCTGGCAACTGCTCGGTTCGGTCTTCATCGTGATCATCGCCATAACCCTGCTGCCGCGCTTCCTGCGCGCGGGGATCTACACGATGCCCGAGTACCTCGAATACCGCTACAACCCCGCCGCACGCGGATTGATGGCGCTGCTCACGGTGCTGATCTACGCGGTGGTGATGCTGCCCGCGGTGCTCTACTCGGGCGGAGTGGCCCTGCGCGCGATTACGAAAGTGAATCTCACCGAGGCGGTGTGGATCATCGGCCTGATCGGCGCCGGTTACTCGGCGGTGGGCGGCCTCAAGGCGATCGCGTGGGCGGATCTGGTGCAGGGCATCGCCTTGCTTGCGGGCGGACTGCTGATCTTTTTCCTGGGCCTCGACGCGGTGGGCGGCTGGGACGCCTTCGCGACGCACAACGCCGACAAGCTCCACATGGTGCTGCCCGCGGGAAGCAAGGACCTGCCTTGGACCGGAGTGGTCGGCGGGATGTGGATCGTGATGATCTACTACTGCGGGCTCAACCAGTTCATCGTGCAGCGCAACCTCGCGGCAAAGTCGCTCAAGGAAGGCCAGCTCGGGATGATTTTCGCCGGTGGGCTCTGGCTGCTGGTGCCCTTCGCGATGGTGATGCCGGGACTGATGGCCCAGCAGCTCTACGCGGGACAACTCAAGACCGCCGACGCCGCGTTCCCGACGATGGTCACGCAACTGGTGCCCGCGGGAGTGCGCGGATTCATCTACGCGGCGATCGCCGGAGCGGTGACAAGCACCCTCGCCTCCCTGCTCAACTCGGCCTCGACGATCGCGACGATGGATGTGTACCGCCGGATGTTCCGTCACGATGCGAGCGAAACATCGCTGGTGTGGCTCGGCCGGATCCTGACCGTGGTGCTGGTGATCGCCGGCTGCCTGATTGCTCCCGCCCTCGATGACCCGCGTTTCGGCGGCGTGTTCCAGTTCATCCAGCAATTCCAAGGCTACATCTGGCCCGGCGTGGTGGCCGCCTTCGTGATGCCCTTCGTGCTTCCCCGCGTTCCGGCCGCCGCCGGCGTCGTGGCCCTGCTCACGGGCCCGCTGGCCTATGCCGCCCTGCAGTTCACCGAGAAGACGGAAAAACGCCCGGCCGGCCTGCACGAGATCCACTTCCTGCTCCAGGTGCTCATCGCCTTCGTGGTGGTCGCCGCGGTGATGGTGCTGCTGACCACCGTCCGTCCCCGCACGACTCCGAGCACCTTGCCGGAAAAGCAGGACATTCCCCAATCCACCGATCCGGTGGTGAAGATCGCCGGCGCCCTCGTCATCGCCGGCGTGATCGCGTTCTTCATCGCATTCTGGTAAGCCCCGCCCCGCATCATGTCGGTCACCGCACGCATCGAGGAACTGGTCATCCCCACCTACCCGGTCGGCGCACCGGAGAAAAATCCGGTCTTCTTCGAGAAACGGGTGTATCAAGGCAGCACCGGCAAGGTCGATCCGGGTCCGTTCCTCGACAAGGTCCACGACGAGCCGGTCGACACCGCTTACCGCTCCGCCCTGCTCGAGAACGAGTTCGTGCGGATGGTGATGCTGCCGGAAATCGGCGGACGCATCTTCACCGGACAGGACCGCAGCAACGGCGATTACGACTTCATCTACCGGCAGGATGTGATCAAGCCCGCGCTGGTGGGACTCGCCGGACCCTGGATTTCCGGGGGCATCGAGTTCAACTGGCCGCAGCACCACCGCCCGGGCACCTTCCTGCCCGCCGATGTCCACATCGAGGAGGAGCCCGACGGCGCGCGCACGGTCTGG
This sequence comes from uncultured Luteolibacter sp., assembly GCA_964569415.1. Lineage (GTDB taxonomy): Bacteria > Verrucomicrobiota > Verrucomicrobiia > Verrucomicrobiales > Akkermansiaceae > Luteolibacter. The sequence continues at coordinate 2,246 of CAZMUK010000027.1, forward strand.
CTCAGCGAGCACGACCCGATCCTGCGGCTCAAGGGCATGCACGGCATCCGCCTGCGGCCGGGGTCGTCGTTGATCGAGTTGCGCGGCCGGCTCTTCAACCGCACTCCCTTCACCCAGACCTTCCTGTGGTGGGCGAACCTCGCGGCGATGGTGCACGACCGCTACCAGTCGTTCTTCCCGCCGGATGTGAGCTATGTGGCCGACCATGCGGTGCGCGCGATGTCGTCGTTTCCCGAAGCGCGCAACCACTACTACGGGGTCGACTACGCCTCGCGGCCGGGCGCCAACGATCTTTCCTGGTACCGCAACATCCCGGTGCCGACCAGCTACATGGTCTGCCAGACAAAGTTCGATTTCTTCGGCGGCTACGACTTCGCAGCGGGCGGTGGCTTCGTGCATGTGGCCGACCGCCACATCGCGCCTGGCAAGAAGCAATGGACCTGGGGCAACCATCCCTTCGGCTGGGCCTGGGACCGCGAACTCACCGATGCGAACGGTCCCTACATCGAGCTGATGGCCGGCGTGTTCACCGACAATCAGCCGGATTTCTCCTACCTCGCTCCCTTCGAGACCAAGACCTTCTCCCAGTACTGGTGGCCGATCCGCGACATCGGCCCGGTGCAGCAGGCCAGCCGCCGCGCGGCTCTGCGCATGGTGGTGCGCGAGGACCGGGTGATCGAAGCCGGGCTTTGCGCGTCCGAACGCATCGAGGGCGCGCGGCTCACCATTTCACAAGGTGACACCACGCTGCTCGCGGAAACCGTCACAATCGCCCCGGACCAACCCTGGAAAAACGAATCGGCCCGCTTCGGCGGAGAACATCCCTGCGAGTTGCTCGCCGTGCTCACCGATGCGAAGGGAATCGTTCTCCTCACCTACCGGCCGGTCGATCAGAGCAAACTCGTCCGCTCCCGCGCGACCGCGACCGAACCACCGGCGCCGGAAAAAACACTGTCGCAGGATGAACTCTACTTCACCGGCGAACACCTCGAACTCTACCGGCACCCGACGCGCGATCCGGAGCCGTACTGGGAGGAGGCGCTCCGCCGCGATCCCGGCGATGCGCGCTGCAATCTCGCGATGGGCCGACGCCTGCTCGCACGCGGTCTCTTTGCCGATGCCGCGCGCCACCTCGGCACCGCGATCTCGCGCCTCACCTTCCGCCACCCGAACCCGGAAACCGGCGAAGCCCATTACTTCCTGGGCCTCGTTCATTTCCTCGAAGGGCGGCACGCTCCGGCGTACGACCTCCTCAACAAAGCCACCTGGAACCACGCGTGGCGCCAGGCGGCCCAATACCTGCTGGCCTGCATCGACTGCCGCGAGAAGAACTTCGATGAAGCACAACGACGACTCGATGAGGCAATCGCCCTCAATGCCGATCACTCGAAGGCGCTGGTGCTCTCGGCGGCGATCGCACGCCGTCGCGGGGATGCGGTGCGGGCGCGGGACATCCTGAGCACCGTGCTGGCAAAGGATCCACTCGATCACTGGGCGCGCCGGGAAGCGGCGCTCGCGGGCATGATCGATACCGACGGGTTCTTCGAAGGCTGCCGCAACGATGCGCAGACGATTCTCGATCTCGCCTTCGACTACGCCGATGCGGGCCTCCGCGAGGAGGCGGCGGCACTCGTCGAGGAACATCTCGGACGACCGACGGCACCCTGCGCCGTGCCAAACCCGATGGCGCGCAGCGCGATGTCGCTCTACGCGCTGGCGTGGCTGCGCCGTGATCGCCAAGTGCTCGCCGAAGCGAGAAAGCAATCGCCGGACCGATTCTTCCCCTCGCGCCTGCACGAGCAGATCGTGCTCGAATGGGCCCTCGCCGAACCCGGGGCGGACCCGGTCGCGGGCTATGCCCTCGGCAATCTTCTCTACGACCGCCGTCGCCACGGCGAGGCCATCGATGCCTGGCGCACGGCGGTCGCCGACGGCGCCGCGTTTGCAACCGTCTTCCGCAATCTGGCCATCGCCGTCTGGAACACTTCGCACGATGGTGACGAGGCGCTCGCCCTTTACCAAAAGGCGCTCGCACTCGATCCCGCCGATCCGCGGTTGGTCTCGGAGACCGACCAACTTCGCGCCAAACGCAACGATCCGCTGCGCGAGCGACTCGCCTTTCTTGAGAGCCGTCGCGACCTCGTACTGATGCGCGACGACTGCACCATCGCGTTGGCCACCCTGCACAACCTGCTCGGCGATCCCCAACAAGCGCTCGCGATCGTCACTTCGCGCCGCTTCCATCCTTGGGAAGGCGGAGAGGGCGCCGTCCTGCGGCAGTTCACCCACGCCAAAATCGCGCTCGGCCGCAAGGCCCTCGCCGACGGCGATGCGCAAGGCGCGCTGCAGCACTTCTCTTCCGCGATGGAAACCCCGGAGTCGCTCGGCGAGGCCTACCACCTGCTCCAAGCGAAGGCCGATGTGAACTATTGGACCGGCAAAGCCCTGCAGGCGCTCGGACGCCATGAGGAGGCGAAAGGGAAATTCACCGAATCGGCCTCGGAAAGCGGCGACTTTGCGGAGATGGCTGTGACCGCCCACAGTCCGCTGAGCTACTTTCGCGGCCTTTCGCTGCGCGAACTCGGCAAGTCGGACGAGTCACAAGCCCTCTTCCGCAATCTCAAATCCTTTGCGGAGGCGAAACTCGGAGAGAAGGCGAAGATCGATTACTTCGCCACCTCTCTGCCCAACCTGCTGGTGTTCGATGAGGACCTTCAAGGAAGGCGCGATTCGGAAAATCACCTCCTGCTGGCCATGGCCTGCCGCGGCCTCGGAGAAGCCGACGAGGCCCGCAAGGCTCTCGACGAGGCACGCCGCTTCACCAACAGCGACCTGCGCGCCGCCGAACTGGATGCGGAACACGCCGGTTGCTGACCATACGCGAAGAGGGTTGGCCCCGGTTCCCTCGTGCCTTTCGGCGGAATCCGCTTGGCAACTGTCATCCGTTTGGCTAAGCGGCATGCCATGCATCGGCATCGTCTCGCTATGGCGACCTTGGCTTGGAGCGCATTCGCCCCGGCTTCGGCCCAAGATCTGTACTGGAACGGCGGGGCAGGTTGGGCCGGCACCGGGCCCGGCAGCGGAGGAAACGGAGTCTGGTCCGATGGTCTGGGTTCATGGGATCCCGCCCAAACCGCCAACTTCAACGGCACGGCAGGCACCGTCACGGCGGATTCCGTCACCGCATCGCGCGGCCTTGTGTTCGGCAGCTCGGGCTACACCATATCCGGCGGAACGATTTCGCTCGCGGCTGCCTCGATCGGCCTCAATTCCCTCTCGACCGGCTCCACCACGCCGTTCACCACCACCATCTCCTCGGTGCTCACCGGAACGGCGGGGCTGACCAAACTCGGGGCGGGCACCCTCGTGCTCGGCGGAGCCAACACCTTCGTCGGCAACCTCGCAGTCGGTGCAGGCACTCTGGAGATCGCCGACGACTCCGCACTGGGCGATGCTGCCAACGACCTCTCGCTTGACGGAACCCTCAAGACCACGGCATCGGTCTCACTCGGTGCAGGACGCGACATCAGCGGAACGGGAACCCTCGACATCGCCCCCGGAACGGCTCTCACCGTGAACGGTTCCCACACCACGACATCCACCACGCTTTCCAACAGCGGCACCCTGTCGCTGCAGGGAGCCACGCGTTCGGTGGGTGCCCTTGTCTTCGGCGCCGCGGCAAGCCTCAACGCCTCCGGAACAATCTCCCTGTCCTCGCTCTCCGCTTCGAATGTGACGAGCGGCTCCGCGGTCCTCGACTCCGCAATCGCCTTCGCCAGCAATGGCAACAAGACCGTTCCCGTCGGAGCGGGCGGCACCCTCGTTCTCAACGGCAATGTCGCGGGAACCACCGGACGCATCTCCAAGACCGGCGCCGGCACCCTGATCGCATCCGGCTCGAACTCGACCAGCGGCTTCCAGTTGGGCCAGTCGGGAGCCACCCCGACCAACGGTGGCAAGCTGATCCTCACCAACGCCGCCGCATCCGGCACCGGTCCGCTTCAGCTCAACTACGGCACCCTCGAGGCCTCGGCCCCGCTCACCTTCGCCAACGGTGTGACCATCGGCGGACGGAGCGGTGCGCTCGCCGTGCTCGGCGGCACCAACGCCATGGTGTTCTCCGGTTCGTCCAATTTTTTCCGCGGCACCGCGACTTCCGGCGAATTGCGCCTCGATGTGAACAATGCCACATCGCTCAACGGCCCGATCGGACCGGCAACCGGCGCCGGCAGCGCCTCCGGCATCACCATCGGCGGCACCGGCTCGCTCGCGATCAACGGCAACGGCCGGGAACTCAGGGAAACGATTACACTGCGGGACTCCATTACCCTGAATCTGTCCGGAACCGTGGGAGGCAATGTCGTCGTCGGCCCGGTCAGCTCGATCGGGGGCAACGGCCTCATCGAGGGAAACCTGCACTTTGCCAGCGGAGCGGAGTTGATCTTCGACATGTCCAACACCCTCATCGTGGCGGGTCCATCCGTCTCTTTCGGTGGCTTCGGCGTCTCCGATCTTCGCGGTCTCTCCCCCTCGGTTCCCAACGGCTCCTACCGGTTGATCAGCGGCATCGCTACGACCAACACGAACAATCTCATCAATTTCGGCATCGGCAACGCCTATGGTCTCGACGCCAGCCGCATCGCATATTTCAGGGTCGGCTCGGGTCTCGAACTGATCGTGGTTCCCGAGCCGGGATGCTTCCTGCTTGTGGTTCCGGGGCTGGCACTCGCCTTGTCGCGGCGGCACCGTGTGCGTTGAGCAAAGGGCCTTCCCCCCTACTCCGTCCCTGCCGGATCCGCCGACCTTTTCCGTCCCGACAGCCTGCCGACGAAGGCGTAGCACACCGGGATCAGGAACAAGCCCACCACAGTGGCAACCGTCATGCCCGCCACCACGCCTGTGCCCATCGTGCTGCGCGAAGCCGCGCCGGAACCCGAGGCGAGCATCAGCGGAACGCAGCCGAGGATGAACGCAAAGGAGGTCATGAGAATCGGGCGCAGCCGCTGACGAGACCCCTCCACCGCCGCCTCCACCAGTCCGAGGCCCTCCTCGCGCTTCATCTTGGCGAACTCGACGATCAGGATCGCGTTCTTCGCCGCCAAACCGATGAGCATCACCAGTCCCACTTGCGCGTACACATTCAGCTCGAAGCCGCGCAGCAACAGCCCGATCATCGTGCCGAGGATCACCGTCGGCACCGAAAGCAGCACCGCGAAGGGAAGACTCCAGCTCTCGTACTGCGCGGCAAGCAACAGGAACACGAATAGCAGCGCCATCCCGAAGATCACCGGGGCCTGACCCTCCGACTTCTTTTCCTGCAGGGTGAGACCCGACCACTCGTGGCCCGCGTCCGACGGCATTCGAGCCATGACCTCCTCCATCGCCTTGATTGCCTGCGAGGAGCTGTAGCCCGGTGCGGGCGCACCGCTCATCTCGGCGGCGAGGTAGAGATTGAAACGCGTCGCGAAATTCGGCCCGGACATCCGGCTCACCTTCACCAAGGTGTCAAGCGGAACCATCGCGCCCGCGCTGTTGCGGACATGGAAGCGGCCGATATCGTCGGGCGTGTTGCTGAAGCCCGGTTCGGATTGCAGGAAGACCTTGTACACCCGTCCGAACTTCACGAAATCGTTCACATACAGCCCCCCGAGGTAGGCCTGCAGTGTTTGGAACACACTATCCACCGGGACTCCGAGCGCACGCGCTTTCTCGCGGTCGAGCTCCACCTTCACCTGCGGCGTCGCGGGCTGGAATGTGGTGGAGATGCGGCCGATCTCCGGACGCGCGGAAGCCGCCTCGGTCACCTGCTTGACGAGACTCGCGAGTTGGTCGACCCCGCCGCCCGCGCGGTCCTGGAGTTGCATCGTGAAGCCCGAGACATTGCCGTAGCCCGGCAAGGGCGGCGGACCGAAAGCAAAGACCCGCGCCCCGGGGATCAGGAAGAACTTGCGGTTGAGTTGTTGCGCCAGCGCCTTGGCGTGGAGTCGCGGATCCTTGCGTTCCTCCCAGTCGTCGAGCCCCACGAAGATCATCGCCGCGTTGGGAACATTCAGCGAGTTGAGGATGTTCATCCCGGAAATCGCCAGCGCCGATCGCACGCCCGGGGTGTTGGCCACGATCGTCTCGACATCGCGCAGGACCTCGTCGGAACGCTGCAGGGACGCCCCCTCCGGAAGCTCCACCGCCACGAACAGGTAGCCCTTGTCCTCATCGGGCAGGAACCCGCCGGGAACCCGTTTCGAGAGGAGGAAAATGCCGCCCGCCACCACCACCAGAATGAGCATCGAGCGCACGGACTTGCGCACGAGTCCGCCGACGATGCGTCCGTAGCCGTCGGTGAGCCGGCCGAAGCCCTTGTTGAACTTGCCGAAGAACCACGCCAGCGGCCCGCGCCCGGGTTCGGGCTTGCGCAGCAGCATGGCCGAGAGCGCCGGGCTCAGGGTGAGCGCGTTGATCGCCGAGAACACGACCGAGACCGCGATGGTGATCGCAAACTGCTGGTAGAGACCTCCGGTCACTCCTCCCATGAATGCCACCGGCACGAAGACCGCGCAGAGGATCAGCGCGATGGCCACCACCGGACCGGAAACCTCCTTCATCGCCTGGCGGGTGGCCTCCACCGGCGACTTGCCGTGCTCGATGTGGTGCTGCACCGCCTCGACCACCACGATTGCATCGTCCACCACGATCCCGATTGCCAGCACCAACCCGAACATGGTGAGCGTGTTGATGCTGAATCCGAGCAGCGGAAACATTATGAAGACCCCGAGCAGCGAAACAGGTACCGTGAGCATCGGGATTACCGTCGCGCGCAGGCTCTGCAGGAAGATGAAGACTACGACGAGCACCAGTGCCACCGCCTCGATCAGGGTGTGCACGATCTCATTCATCGAGGCCTTGATCGGCAGGGTCGAGTCGAGCGTGATGCTGTACTCCATGTCCGGCGGAAAGCGCTCGGCCGCCTCGGCGAGGATCGCCTTGACCTTGTCGGCGGTCTGGATCGCGTTGGCTCCCGGGGCGAGGTAGACCCCGATGGCACCCGCGGGGGCCCTGTCGAGCCGTGCGCGCAGCGAATAGGTCTGCGCGCCGAGGTCCACGCGCCCGAGGTCGCGCACCTTCACCTGCGAACCGTCGGCGCCCGACCGCACGATGATGTCGCCGAACTCCGCCGGATCGCTCAGCAGGCCCTGTGCGCGGATGTTGTACTGGCCCTGCTGGCCCGCCGGCGCGGGTTCCGCGCCGATCACCCCGGCCGGCGACTGTGCGTTCTGCTCGCGCACCGCACTGGACACATCCTGCGGGGTGATGCCCAGCGCCGCCATTTTTTCCGGATCCAGCCAGATGCGCATCGAATAGTCCTGCGCCGTGAAATTCTTCACATCCCCCACCCCTGCGACCCGCTTGATGCGGTCAACAAGGTTGATGTCGGCATAATTTCCGAGAAACACGCCGTCGTGCGTGCCATTGGGCGAGGAGAGCCCGATTGCCAGCAGGATGTCCGGGCTGGAGCGATTCACCACCACACCCTCGCGCTTCACCGCATCTGGCAGTTGCGCCTCCGCCTGCCCCACGCGGTTCTGGGCATTCACCTGCATGATGTCCGGGTCGGTGCCGACATCGAAGGTGACATTGAGGGTCATCTTGCCGTCGTTGGAGTTGTACGACTGCATGTAGAGCAGCTTGTCGACTCCGTTGACCTTCGACTCGATCGGCGTGGCGACCGATTCCATCACTGCCTCGGCGGCGGCGCCGCGGTAGTTGGCGCTCACCTGGATGAGCGTGGGACTCACATTCGGGTACTCCGCGACAGGAAGCCGCGAGAGCGAAACCAAGCCGACGATCACGGTGACGATGGAGATCACCATCGCCACAATGGGCCGCCGGATGAAGAACTCGGCCATGGTCTCAATCGGGGCGGACGCGCCCTGCGGCCTTTGCCTTGAATGCGGCGATCTCGGCGGCGGTCATGGCCTTGACAGCAGCGCCCTCGCGCAGTTTTCCCTGCCCCTCGATCACGAGGCGGTCGCCCGCCGAGAGGCCCTCGGAGACCACGAGGTCCTGTCCGACCTGTTCGGAGATGCCGACCGGGCGCTGTGCAGCGGTACCGTCCGGCGCGACCACCCAGATGAAGTACCTGCCTTGCAGCGAGACAGCGGCTCGCTCCGGGATGACGATGCAGTTCTTGCGCGTCCCGAGATCCACCCGCACCCGTGCGAACATCCCCGGGCGCAAGAGTTTTCCGGGATTGGCGAACTCCGCGCGCACCCGCAGTGTTCCGGTCTTGGGATCCACCGCGCGGTCGATGAAGACAAAGCGTCCTTTCTCCGGGTGATCGCGGCCATCGGGAGTGATGAGCGTGAGCGACAGGGTGCCGATGTCGCGTCCAAGGGCTCGGCTGCGTTCCTGGGCACGGATGTACTCCACCTCGCTGATGCTGCAATAGAACCAGATCGGATCCAGCGTGGAAATGGTGGCCAGCAGCGTGGGCTCGCCCTTGCCGACAAGATCGCCGATGGAGACCTGTTTCGCGCCGATCATTCCGGCCACCGGTGCTTTTATCTCGCAGTAGCCCAAATCAAGTTGCGCGGATTCCACGCGGGCGCGCGCGGTGCCTACTCCGGCCTCTCCGACTTCCACCGAGGCGAGCGCGTTGTCGAGATCCTGCCGCGGGATCGCGCGTTTCTCGGCCAGCGGGGTGAGGCGGGCCACATCCTTTTGATATTTGTTCAGGGCCGCCTCGGCCTCGGCAAGGGCACCTTGCGCCGCCGCGAGCCTCTCTTGGAAGGGCCGGCGATCCAATTGGAACAGCAGATCCCCCTCCCGGACTTCAGTGCCCTCAGTGAAGGAAATGCGGTCGACGAAACCCTCCACCCGGGCGCGCACCTCGACATTCTGGGGAGAGTCCAGTTGACCGATCAGGGTGGAGGAAAAGGGAATTTCCGAAAGGGCCACAGCGCTCACCTCGACCACCGGCGGGGGCAATGCGGGAGCCTGCTTCTTGTGGCAGGCGGAGGCGGCCAACCCGATGGCCACGACAAGCGGGTACCGGAATCGCGGCAAAGCCCCGGGTGCGTGGATGCGGATCACGAGACTTGGGTAGCGGACGATGGTGCATACTGTCAACCGCCCGTCGCCGTTTGGCTTGCATTGCGCGGTTCATCGTTCAAAACCACGGCGGATGCGCGCTCCTGTCGTTCTGCCGGCACTGGCCCTGCTTGGGTCCTGCACCCTCGGCCCCGACCCGTCGCCGGTTGCCCGTGACGCGCCGGCGACAATCCGCGGCGATGCTTCCAGCGGATCCGCCTCTTTCGGCGATCGTTCCTGGCGCGAGGTATTCCGCGATCCGGCTCTGCGGTCGCTCATTTCCCGGGCACTCGACAACAATCCGGATCTGGTGGCCGCCACCTACCGCAACGATCAGGCGCGTGCCCAGGCGGCCGCCGCCCGCGCGGACTGGTTTCCCGGCATCGACGGCAGCGCGGCCGCGGCAGCCAACTACGCGTCGCGCAATGCCAACGCGCTCCCGCCGGGTGTCGACCGCGATTCGGAGTCGTATCAACTCGGCGCCCGGCTGAGTTGGGAGATCGATCTGTGGGGCGGCCTTCGCAGGTCCAATGAAGCCGCGCGCGCGCGGCTGCTCGAGGCCGCTTATCAACGGGAGGCGGTACGCACCAGCCTGATCGGGGCGGTCGCCTCCGCCTATATCGGTCTCAAAAACCTCGACGAACGGCTTTTGATATCAAAACGCACAGCGGAAAGCCGCCGTGCCTCGCTTGCGCTGGTCACGGCGCGCCGCGACGGTGGCGTGAGTTCGGATCTCGAGGTCGGCCAAGCGGAAGCCTTGCTCGGCCAAGCCCTGATCGCCATCCCGGTCACCGAGCAGGCGATCGCGGCAAAGGAGAACGAGATCCGCTCGTTGCTCGGCGAGTTTCCCGCTCCGGTGGCACGCGCCGGAAGCATGGAACGCCTTTCCGCGTCCACCACCATTGCCGCGGGCATCCCGTCGCGTCTCCTCGCGCGGCGTCCCGACATTGCAGCCGCCGATCAAGCTTGGCAGGCGGCCCTTGCCGAGATCGGCGTGGCCGAGGCCCTGCGGCTGCCTTCCCTCACCCTCACCGGCAGCGGCGGACTCGCCAGCGCCTCCCTGCAGAACCTGCTCGAGGGCCGGTCCGCCACCTTTTCCATTGGTCCGAGCCTCGTGGGTCCGCTGTTCGACGCAGGCCGCGGCAAGGCACGGGTCGATGCCGCCAAGGCCCGTGCCGGTGAGGCGCTGGCGCTGCACAGCAAAGCCTCCCGGCAGGCATTCCGTGAAGTGGCGGACGCGCTCGGCGCTTACTCCAAGACCGGCCGGATCATCGACGAGCAAACAAAGCTCGTGGATTCCCTGCGCAAGGTGTCCTCCGTAGCGCGCGATCGCTTCGAGGGCGGTGCCTCGAGCTACCTTGAGGTGCTGGATGCGGAGCGGAGCCTGTTCACCGCCGAGTTGGAACTGGCCGATGCGCGCCGCAACCGCCAACTTGCCGTGGTGGAGGCCTACCGCGCGCTCGGCGGCGGTTGGCGCTGAGGGAGACCGGTCGGTCCGGCTCTCCTTCAGTCCCCGGAGTCCGTGAGACGGAACAGGCCGGGCGCCAGCAAACCCGCCGCGAGGTTGGGGACGATGTGGATCCAGATTTCCGAGTATCCGACGCGTCCCATGCCCGCCAGTCCGAGGGCCACCGCGGAGTTGAACGCTCCACCCGAGATGCCGCCCACCGCGACCGCCCCGGCGATGACAACCAACCCGATGGCGGCCCCGTAGAAGGGATTGCCCGCGGTGCCTTTGGCGGTGGCGACATGGAGCACCACCGTGATCAGCGCCATCGAGAACAGGAACTCGGCGAACAGCGCCTTGGGCAGGCTGGCGATGACAATGGCTTCCCCCTTGCCGATGAGGAAAACAACGGCCAATGCCGCAAGCATCGCGCCCGCCGCTTGCGCGATCAGGTAGCCGGGGACCTCTTTTGCCGTGACCTTCCCGCGGATCCATGCGGCGATGGTGACACCCGGATTGTAATGCGCCCCGGAAACATGGCCTCCGGCGTAGATCGCCGCCATCAATGCGGCTCCGATCGCGAGCGGCGACAAGGGTCCGCTCACGCAACCGATGGTGAAAACCAGAAGGAAGGTTCCGAGCAATTCCGTGAGGTATGTTTTCTTCATGATTGGGGAAGGGTATGGTCCGGGCGGATGTCACCCGGGAAGGCGATACCTACCGCGGACGGCGACGGCAGGCAAGTCCCGCCCCTCGAGCACCTGTCCCACACCGGTAGCGACCGCTGGCCAGGACCACCCCCGGTGTCAAAACCTTGGAGGCAACAGGGGCAACAGGCCGGCCCGTGTTTTTGGATTGCCGCAGGGCGCGGATGGCCGGATACTGCCGTCCACGAGAGGATCCGCTCCGACGAGTGGAGCCTCCCGCCCAAACCGCCACCATGCCCGCACGATCCAGAAACCCTTCCCGCCGCCGGTCCAACGACCGGGGCAGGCCCGGTCCGCCCCGCAAAGCCGTCAAGGACGAGGAGCAGAAGGCGGTGGAAGTGGAGGGAGAAATCTCGGCGGTGTTGGCAGGCACGATGTTCCGCGTCAAACTGGAGAGCGGCCACGAGGTGCTTGCCCACATTTCCGGAAAAATGCGCAAGCGCTTCATCCGCCTCGTCGTCGGGGACAAGGTCCGCATGGAAATGTCCCCCTACGATCTCTCCAAGGCGCGGATCGTGTTCCGGTTGGGCTGACGCGCGCCCTCCGCGGGATCCGCGGAAAATCATTCGTCGCCGCTCTCGAGGGCACCCGCGTGGCGCCTGCCGATGAGGATCTTGCCGAGCAAGCCGTCCTGACGCACGACGAACTGGTTGAGCTTCATCAATTCCAGCAGAGCGAGAAAGGTGACGATCACCTCGGCCTTGGTCGAGGCCGACTCGAAGAGGTCCTCGAAGCCGAGTGATTCCCCCGGCGCGATGCGCTCCATCAGCATCTCGATCTTGTCGGACACCGTGTAGCGGTCGTCTACGATGTCGCCGAAGTCGTGGGCCTCCTCGAAGCGCCGCAGGACCTTCCGGAAGGCGCGGATCAGGTCGAAAATGGAAACCTCGGCCAGCGGCGGCGGGGTATCGTCGGACTCGCCCCCGGCATCCGGTTGGTGGGCGAAGCGCCCCTCCTGCTCGATCTCGCGCAGGGAGAGGAAGCCGGTGGCATCCTTGAATTTCTTGTACTCGATGAGCTGGCGGATCAGTTCCCACCGCGGATCATCCTCCTCCGCGTCCTCCTCGGGCGGTTGTTCGGCACGCGGCAGCAGGGTGCGGCTTTTGAGATACATCAGGTTGGCAGCCATCACGATGAACTCGGAGGCAAGGTCGATGTTGAGCAGCTTGAAGGTATCGATGTACTCCAGATACTGCCGCGTGATCCGCTCGATCGAGATCGACTGGATGTCGAGTTCGTCGCGTTTGATCAGGTAAAGGAGAAGATCGAGCGGTCCTTCGAAGATCTCGAGGCGGACCTTGTAGTCGGCAGTTTCCACGACGGGTTTGGTAGGGGATCCCGCGCCCGGGCGCGAGGGAATTTGGAGGTCCCCCGCGGAAAGGGACCGGAAAAGGGGCCGATTCCGGAATGGACGGGGCCGCGGCGATCGGCTTGGATCCGCCCACGGTGAAATCTCCCGAGCCCAGCGAGCTGTTGAAAGGCAACCGATCCTGGGCGGAGTCGGTCCTCGCCGGAGATCCCGGGTTTTTCCAACGCCTCGCCTCCCAGCAATCACCAGAATACCTGTGGATCGGCTGCGCCGACAGCCGGGTGCCCGCCAACCAGATCACCGGCCTCGCGCCGGGCGAGATCTTTGTCCACCGCAATGTCGCCAATGTGGTGGCCGAGACGGATTTCAATGTGCTGGCGGTGCTGCAATACGCGGTGGAGGTGTTGGAGGTGCGGCATGTGATCGTCTGCGGGCATTACGGCTGCGGCGGCGTGATCGCGGCGCTGGACAACTCCCGCCACGGGATGATCGACAACTGGCTCTCCGGGATCCGTGCGCTACGACGCAAGCACCGCGAGGAGATCGACCTGCTGGAGCCGCGGGCGGCGGCCGACCGGTTGTGCGAACTCAATGTCCTCGCGCAAGCCCGCCATGTCGCTCGCACCACGATCCTCGAGGACGCATGGAGCCGCGGCGCGGACATCTCCATCCACAGCTGGATTTATCGCTTGGAGACCGGAATCCTGCACCCTCTTGCCGACCCGATTTCCTCCGCGCTCGGCGACCGGGATCCGGACTGAAGAGGCACTCCGCCGCACCCGGGGAAACAGCCAAGTCCCGCGCACCTGCACCGATGAAGCCCGTCTCGATTGTCAGGAACGCCAGGATCGTCCGCCCGGGCATCTCCATCGCGGAAGACATCGTGGTGTTTTCCGAGGACGGCATCCTTTCCTGCGGGGATGACGAAACCGCATCGGACCATCCGGAGGCCTGCGTCACGGATGGAGAGGGAGGCTGGCTCACTCCGGGACTCGTCGATCTCCACACCCACGGCATCGGCCTGCACTTGTACGAGTGCTCGCCGGAGGACCTCGTCGCAGGCGCCTCGATGCTCGCCCGCTTCGGGACGACCTGCGTTCTGCCCACGCTCTACAAGGTGCTGCGCAAGGATTCGCTCGACCACCTCGCACGACTTGCCGCCGCCATCGAATCGGTGCCGGGCGTGCGGGTCCCGGGCTTTCATCTCGAAGGCCCGTTTCTCGCGCTGCCGGGCGCGGGCGCGGATTGCATTCCGGGAGATCTCGCGTTGCTCGAAGACCTGCTTGCCGCCTGCGCAGGCAAGGTCGTGGCCATGTCGGTGAGCCCCGATACGCCGCAAATTCTTCCGGTGATCGAGAGACTCGCCTCCGGAGGCATTCTGCCGATGATCACTCACACGCGCGCCACGGTGGAACAGACCCGGCGGGCGATCGACGCCGGAGCGGTGCATGCCACGCATTTCTACGATGTCTTCCCTCCGCCCCCGGAGACCGAGCCCGGCGTGCGACCTTGCGGCGTGGTGGAAACCGTGCTGGCGGATCCCCGTTGCTCGGTGGATTTCATTGCCGACGGGGTGCATGTCGACCCAATGGCGATCCGCTGCGCGCTGGCCGCGAAAGGATGGGAACGCATCGTGTTGATCACAGATGGCAACATCGGCGCCGGTCTCGCGGACGGCATTCACGACAGCCCGTGGGGCTTCCCGCTGCAGGTCAAGGCCGGGGACGGCGCGCGCAATGCCGATCCCTCCCACCCGCACTTCGGCACGCTGGCCGGTAGCGCGCTGACCATGGATGCGGGCGTGCGCAACCTCCTGCGCTGGCTGCCCTTGCCGCCGGAGCAGGTCTGGGCGATGGCTACCCGCAACCCTGCCTCGCGCATCGGCCTCGAACCGCTCGGGTCCGTCACCAAAGGCGCGCCCGCCGATCTGGTGCTCTGGAACGACCGACTGGAAGTCGTAAAAACCTGGGTCGGAGGACAACTTGTTTACAAAATGAATGTGAATGATATCAATGAGTGATTTCTCCTACGAGCCCTCCCCGCATGTCCCGTTCCGCGACCGGGCGGCGATCGCGCGCTGCCGTGCGATCCGCCGCGACGATCTCGCAAAGCACCCCAACCCGCTCCTGCACATCCGCATCGTGCCCGACGAGGACATCGGCTTCCTCTGGATCGCCGACATGTTTCACCGCATCAAGGCCGCCGCCGACGAGGGCCGCGCACTGGTGATGATCCTGCCCAATCCCTGTCCCGCCTACCGCCACCTTGCGCGGTTGATCAACCTCTTCGGGATCGACTGCCGCAAGCTCGTCCTTTTCGCAATGGACGAATACGCCGATCAGGACGGCCGGGTGGCTCCCGCAGACTGGCCGAAGGGATTCGGATACGCCATGCGACGCCATCTGGTGGACGGGATCGAGGAACGCCTGCGCCCGCCCGCGTCGCAGGTGCACGTGTTCACCACCGGAAATTGTTCCGCCTACGGCCGCATGATCGAGGATGCGGGAAATGCCGACATCGTCTACAGCGGGCCCGGCTGGACCGGACATCTTGCCTTCATCGAGCCCGATGCGCCGGAATTCGATGCTCCGCTGGAGGAATGGATGCGCATGGGGCCGCGCATCGTCACCCTTTCCCCCTACACGCTTGCGCAGAACAGCCTGCACGGATCCTTCGGCATGAGTGGCGACCTCGCGGCCGTGCCTCCCAAGGCTGCGACGATCGGCCCCGCGCAGGTGGTCGCCGCGCGGGAGCGCATGGAGATCCACAACCTCGGCATCCACGGAACCGCCACCAGTTGGCAGCGGATGATCAGCCGCCTCTGCCTCCACGGGCCGGTCACGCCCCGCCTGCCCTCGAGCATCCACCAGTTGCTCGGCGCCGAGGTGCTGGTCTCGGAAACCATTGCTGCAGACATTTCCGATGATTCGGGCAAGGAGTACTGAGCCGGCCGCATTGGAGGTTGATCTGTGCGCCGCCCCGTCCATCCTCGCGGGGCCGGTCTTCGTCGGCCGTGGTCCCGTTTCCCGACTCTCACCATGAACTCGTCCCCGAGCGCTCCGCAACCCGAAGCCGATGGCGAACCCTACCGCTGCGGCACCCTCAGCTACACCAAGAAGGGACTGGTGGCCCTGTTCGTGTGGCTGCTGTGGGGCGATTTCTGCTTCATCATGATGGAGACGGTGGCGCCGAGCATCATCCCGCTCCAACTCAAGGCGCTCGGGGTTTCCAACACGATGATGGGGCTGGTGCTCACCACCCTGCCCGCGGTGCTCAACATGACGGTGTGCCCGTATGTATCGTTCAAGAGCGACCGCTGCCGCAGCCGTTGGGGACGGCGGATCCCCTTCATTCTCGCCACCCTCCCCTTCCTCTGCCTCTGCCTTTTCGCGTTGGGCTACGGAGACGCGCTGGGGGGACTGCTGGCGAAGGTCGCGGCTCCCGTCCACAAATTCACCCCCACCGGCGCGACCTTCCTCGTCATCGCGGTCTTCTACACGCTCTTCCAATTCTTCAACATGTTCGTGAACTCGGTATACTGGTACCTGTTCAACGATGTCGTCCCGGCGCGCTTCCTCGGCCGCTTCTTCGGGCTCTTCCGCATGACCGGCGCGGCGGCGGCCGGCATCTACAACTTCTTCCTGTTCGAATATGCCGAAAGCCACGCCCGCGAAATCCTCGTCGGCACCACCATCCTCTACGCGGTCGGCATGGGCATGATGTGCCTGCGCGTGCGCGAGGGCAGCTACCCGCCGCTCGACGAACACGAGCAGAGAACCTCCAAGGGCCTCGAGGGACTGGCGGCGTTCTTCCGCGAGAGTTTCTCGCACCGCCTCTATCTGTGGACCTTCCTTTTCACGGCGATGTTCACCGTGATTTTCCAGGACATCCTGAAATTCCAGGTGTTCTTCCTGAGGGAGATGGGGCAATCGCTGGAGGCAATCGGCAAGGCCAAGGCGATCGTGGGCCAGGACACGCTGAGCGCCGGCTTGGCGGGCTTCGTGGCGATGTACTTGGCCTCGGTGTTCGTCGACCGCTGGCATCCGGTGCGGGTCCAGTTCTACTGGAGCGTCTTCATGGTGATCGCCTGCCTCTGCACCTACAGCAGTTGGGTGTGGATCTTCGTGAAACTCCCCCCCGAACACTTCTTCCGGATCAACCTGATCGGCACCGGCCTGGTGATCGGGTTCTTCCTCGGCCTCGGCCATGCCTGTAGCCTGCCGGCCCTGATGCGCACTTTCCCGAAGTCCCGCTTCGGCCAGTTCTGCTCGGCACAGGCTTTGCTGAGATCGGCCATCCAAATGGCGGCCGGGCTGCTGGTGGGCATCTTCTTCGACACCATGATCGGCATCTGCAAACCGCAGGGCGCCGAGCACGGCTACCGGTGGATTTTCGCGATGAACTCGCTCTTCGCCACCGGCATGGCGTTCTGCGCGACGATGGTCTACCGCGAGTGGCGCAAGCTCGGCGGAGACGAACACTTCGCCTCACCCGCCGTCTGGGAACCCTCCGGCAGGGAGGCGGCCGACTGCTTTCCCTTCGCGGGAACTTCGGTCAAGTGGCTGGGCGTTGCCCTCGCCGCGATGCGGACGACGATCCTGCTCACGGTGCCGCTCATCGGCGGTCTGATCTGGTGGCTGCGCGGGCAGGGGGCGTCGGATTCCGCTGCCTTGCATCTAAAGGTGCTGTTGCCCGCTTCGTTGTTGATTTGCTGGCTCTGGCACTGCCTCGAGCGTCCGCTGCGCAAGTCATCCGTCCTGCCGCACCACGGAGTGCTGCTGATTGTCGCCTTCACCCATCTCGCCCTGCTGGGCATCTGGATTACCAATGCCGTGGTCTCCCTGAAGTCGGGCGACCCCCATGCGTCGGTGCTTTTCACCATTTCCACTCTGGTCTCCCATGTCCTGCTGATCGCGGGAGTGACGCTGGTCTGGCGCGTGGAATGTGCCGTCACCGCGGAGCCGGGGCGCGAATGACGCAACGCGATGAGCGGGTTGCCGGGCGCCCGGATCTGGCGTATGACTTCCCGCCGATGCTTCCCACCGATCCGCCGCCCGTGACCTACTGTCCCGACCTGCTGCACCCGGCCCGCCGCCGCACCCGCGAAGTGATGGTCGGCCATGTCGGAATCGGAGGAAACCATCCGGTCCGGGTGCAATCGATGATCACCTCGGACACCCGGGATACGGCGGCCTGCGTGCGGGAGGTGCTGGCGCTCGCGGACGCCGGGTGCGAGGTCGTGCGCATCACGGCCCAAACCAAGGTCTACGCGGCCAACCTCGAACACATCGCCCGCGGCGTGCGTGCGGCGGGATGCGGGGTCCCGCTGGTGGCGGACATCCATTTCAAACCCGATGCGGCGCTCGAGGCTGCCAAGTGGGTGGAAAAGATCCGGGTCAACCCCGGCAACTACGCCGACAAGAAGAAATTCGAAATCCGCGAGTATACGGACGCGCAGTACGAGGAGGAACTCGAGCGCATCCGCGCGGAGTTCACACCGCTCGTTCTTCTCTGCAAGCAACTCGGGCGCGCGATGCGCATCGGGACCAACCACGGTTCGCTGTCGGACCGCATCATGAATCGCTTCGGCGACACTCCTCTCGGGATGGTGGAGAGCGCGCTGGAGTTCGCGCGCATCGCTCGCGACAACGGATACCATCAACTCGTGTTCTCGATGAAGGCGAGCAACCCGAAGGTGATGATCGCCGCCTACCGCCTGCTGGTTGCACGGCTCGATGCGGAGGGCCCGGACTGGAACTACCCGATCCACCTCGGCGTCACCGAAGCCGGCGATGGCGAGGACGGACGCGTGAAGAGCGCGATCGGCATCGGCTCGCTGCTCGGCGACGGCATCGGCGACACAGTTCGGGTGTCGCTCACCGAGGATTCCGTGCATGAAATCCCGGTGGCGCGCGCTTTGGTGCGCCGCTGCGCGGTCGAGCACGGGGACCCGGCGCAGGCCGCATCCGGATTCACTCCGCCCTATGATCCGTTCTCCTTTGCCAAGCGACCCTCGCAATCCTGCGCATGCGGTGGCATCACGGTCGGCGGCGGATCCCCGGTGCGGGTATTCACCACCCGGGAAAACCACGATGCGCTCGCCCACAAGATCGCATCGCTGGGCGACTACAAACCCGAAGCGGTCGTCGAGGAGTCGGGAGTAGTGGAAATCGATCCCCGCAACGATGCGGCCGTAGCCGCCGTCAACGCCCGGGAAACACCAGTGATGGTAACCGTGGCGGATGCGCCGGACCGGGATGTGGTCTCCTCCTTCCGCCTGCTCGCGGCGCGGGTCGACCCCCGTCATCCGGTGCTCCTCAAGGACTGCCTTTTGCCGCCTGCGGCGGATGCGGATTTCCTCGATGCGCTCATCGGTGCCTCCCAGCGGATCGGCAGCCTGCTCTGCGACGGCATCGGCGATGCGGTGCTGGTGCGTGGCGAGCGGGCGCCCGGTCAGTCGCTGCGCGTCGCCTACAATATCCTGCAGGCGGCCGGCGCCCGCATTTTCAAGACCGATTATGTCGCCTGTCCGAGTTGCGGCCGCACCTTGTTCAACCTCCAGGAGACCACCCGCCGGATCCGTGCGGCGACCGGACACCTCAAGGGCGTGCGCATCGCCATCATGGGCTGCATCGTCAACGGACCCGGCGAAATGGCAGATGCGGATTTCGGATATGTCGGCGGCGCGCCGGGCAAAATCAACCTGTATGTGGGCAAGACGCCCGTGAAATTCAACATCCCGGAGACAGAGGCGGTGGAACGCCTCATCGACCTGATCCGCGAGCGCGACCGCTGGGTCGATGCACCTGCGCCGCTTCCCGCTGAATGATCCGATGCCCGGCACCGGCACCACGACTTCCACCGGGACCCGCGTCAGCACTGCGGCAGACCTGCCGTGGAATGTGATTGTCCACGACGATCCGGTGAATCTGATGGGGTATGTCACTCTGGTGCTGCGCAAGGTCTTCGGCTACGGCGAAACCAAGGCGGCGCGGCTGATGCTCGAGGTCCACACCAAGGGACGCTCGGTGGTGTGGACGGGAAACCGCGAACGGGCCGAGCACTTCGTGCAGCAACTCCAATCGCACCAGTTGAAGACATCCCTGGAGAAAGCGGTATGAAAATCGCACGCACCATCGATGGCGGGGTCCGCCTCGAAATCGAGGACGCGAAGGACTGGTATTTGCTCGACTGCATTCCCGCGGATGCCGCATCTGCCACCGGACTGGGCGAGCGGCTCGCCTCCTCGCTTGCGACAGACCTTGCAGGGGAGTGGCGGGAATGGGTGGTGCCGGACCTGCAGCATGGATTCGACGATGAGGTGGCGGCCGTGGAACGGAAGACCCGCGAGGCGAAGGAGTCCGCCGGCGGAGGACCCGGCGTGGTTTGGATCCGGAGCGGGGAGATCCCCGTCTGGTATGCCGCGCTCAATCAGGCGAGACTTGCGATCGAGGAGACCCATCACCTCGGTTCGGCGGAGCAAGCCGACCCGGCGCGGTTTCCCCGGGAAAAGCTCGGGGCCTTTTTGCGTTCGCAGTTCTACTGCGCGATCCAGAGTGTGCTGCTCGATCTCATGAGCCCGTGAGGATGGCTCAGGCGATCCAGGCGAGAAACTCCCGGTTTCCATCCGCACCTTCGATGGGCGAGGGCATCTCGCCGAGCCAGCGGCGCCCGCAGTCCTTGGTGGCGAAATCCCGGATGCGCCCGACCGCGCGCCGGTGCAGCAACGGATCGCGCACGATGCCGCCCTTGCCGATGTCGGCGCGGTCCAGTTCGAACTGGGGCTTGATGAGGCACACCACGCTTCCCTCCTCCTCCAGTACCGGAAACACCGCGGGCAGCACCTTGGTGAGGGAAATGAAGGAAAGGTCCATCACGGCGAGCATCACCCTTTCACCGATGTCTTCGGGCCGGAGGTGGCGGGCGTTGCATTGCTCGCGCGAGACCACGCGGGGATCGGAACGGATCTTCCAAGCGAGCTGGTTGGTGCCGACATCGATGGCATGGACCTTGCGCGCACCGTGCTGCAGGAGGCAGTCGGTGAAGCCGCCGGTGGAGGCCCCCACATCAAGGCATACCCAGTCCTCCGGATCGATGCCGAATTGCCGGAGGGCTCCCTCGAGCTTCAATCCACCGCGGCCCACATAGCGGGGCTTCTCCATCACTTCGAGCGAAGAGTCGAGCGCGAGCCTTTCTCCCGGCTTGGCGACCGCCACGCCGTTGCAGCGCACCTCCCCGGCGAGGATCATGCGCCGCGCCTGCTCGCGCGATGCGCAGAGCCCGCGGGCGAAAAGCAAGACATCGGCCCGCTCGGTTTTCATGAGAACCCGCCGGGGCTGCCCTGTTGTTCAGGCGTCACCGCTTCCTGCGGATCCGTTTCCGGGCGCGGCGTCGCCGGGGCTCCCCTCCTCCGCGGCATCCGCCGCAGGGCCGTCCTCGCCATCCGGAATGACGATGGCCACATCCTGGAGTTGCTGCCCCTCGGACAGGGTGAGCAATTTCACCCCTTGCGCATTGCGTCCGGTCTCGCGGATCTCCGCCACCCGGATGCGGATGCTCTGGCCGGTGGAGGTCATCAGCATCAACTCGTCCTCCTCGGTCACGGTCACGGCGCCGACTACCGGCCCGGTTTTCTCCGTGACCTTCATCGTGATGATCCCCTTGCCGCCGCGGCCCTGCCTGCGGTACTCGTCGAATGTCGTGCGCTTGCCGAGGCCGTTCTCCGAGGCCACCAGCAGCGTTGCGCCGGAGGTCACCTTGGCGAGGCCCACCACAAAATCGCCATCCACCGGGCGGATGCCCATCACGCCCGCCGAGGCACGGCCCATCGGACGCGCGTCCTCCTCGTGGAAGCGGATGCTGAGGCCCTCGTGGGTGACCAGCACGATCTCGTCGGCGCCGGATGTCTGCCGCACGCCGATGAGCTCGTTGCCCTCCTCGAGGATGATCGCGATGATGCCGTCCTTGCGGTAGTTGCGGAAATCATGGAGCGCGGTCTTCTTCACCTTGCCTGAGCGGGTGGCGAAGAACACAAAGCCGGCATCCTCGCGGAAGGTGATGTCGCTGCCGCCCTCGCCGGTGCAGCGTTCGAGCCTGAGCAACGCCGCGATCTTCTCCTCGGGTTTGAGGTTGAGCACATTGCGGATGCTGCGGCCGGTGGAGGTGCGTGAACCCTCGGGGAGTTCGTAGACCCGCTCCACATACACCCGCCCCGTGTTGGTGAAGAACATCAGGTAGTCGTGCGCCTGCACCGAAAACAGGTGCTCGACGAAATCCTCCGCCTCGTCCTTTCCGCCGGACTTGGTCTCCATTCCCTTGAGTCCCTTGCCTCCGCGGCCCTGCAGGCGGTACTCGCTGGCAGGGGTGCGCTTGATGTAGCCGCGGTGCGAAAGCGTGACGATCATGGCGTCATTGGCGATCAGGTCCTCCATGGCGACCTCGCCCGCCTCGGCAAGGATCGGGCACTTGCGCGGGGTGGCGTACTTGCCCCTGATTTCCAACAGCTCATCCTTGATGATCGTCAGCACGCGCGCCTCGCGGGCAAGGATGTCGAGCAGGTCCTTGATCTCCAGCAGGATCGCGTCGTACTCGGCCTTCACCTTGTCCTGCTCCATGCCGGTGAGCTGGTAGAGGCGCAGGTCGAGGATCGCGTTCACCTGCCGTTCCGAGAACACATAGCGGTCCCCCTGGATGGCGGGTTGCGAGCGGAGCAGGATGCCGAGTCGTTCCGCCGTGGCGGTGGAGAAGGCGTAGGCGGCGAGCCGTTCGCGGGCCTCGTCGCGGTTGCGCGAGTCGCGGATGATTCGGATGAAGTCGTCGAGATGACCGAGCGCGAGCAGGAAGGCCTCGAGCAGTTCGGCGCGTTCCTCGGCCTTGCCGAGCTGGTGGCGGGTGCGGCGCACCACCACCTCGCGGCGATGCTCAATGTAGGCGTCGATCGCCTCCTTGAGCGAGAGCTGCCGTGGCCGCTGGCGGTGGATCGCCAGCATATTGACGCTGAAGGAGGTCTCCAACGCGGTGAGCTTGTACAGTTGGTTGACCACCACCTGGGGGCGCGCGTCGCGCTTCAGCTCGATCTCGATGCGGGTTTCCTCGTCCGAGAGGTCGCGCATGCCCGAGATGCCGGCCAGGGTCTTCTCGTTGACAAGTTCGGCGATGCGTTCCTGCAGCACGGCGCGGTTCACCCCGTAGGGGACTTCGCGGATCACGATCAGCGAGCGGCCGTTTTCCTGTTCCTCGATCTCCACCTTGCCGCGCAGCCGCATCGAGCCGCGGCCGGTGCGGAAGTACTCCTCGATGCCGCGGATCCCGCGGATCTCGCAGGCCACCGGGAAATCCGGGCCCTTGATGTATTGCATCAACTCCGGGAGTGTGATGCCCGGGTTGTCGATCTGCGCGCAGATGCCGTCGATCACCTCGCCGAGGTTGTGCGGGGCGAGATTGGTGGCCATGCCCACCGCGATGCCGGTGCCGCCGTTGACCAGGAAGTTCGGAAAGGCCGCCGGCAGCACCGAAGGCTCCTCCTGCGAGCCGTCGTAGTTCGGTTGGAAGTCCACCGTATCCTTGTCGAGGTCCTCCATCATCGCCATGCCGAGATGGTGGAGTCTGGCCTCGGTGTACCGCATCGAGGCCGCAGCATCGCCCTCCACCGATCCGAAGTTGCCCTGGCCGTCGACAAGCGTTTCGCGCATCGACCAAGGCTGGCCCATGTTCACGAGGGTGGTGTAGATCGCTTGGTCGCCGTGCGGGTGGAAGTTGCCCATCGTTTCACCCACGATCTTGGCGCACTTGACATGGGCCTTGCCCGGAGTGACGCCGAGCTGACGCATCGCGTAGAGGATGCGGCGCTGGGACGGCTTGAGGCCATCGCGCACATCGGGCAGCGCGCGGGAGATGATGACCGACATCGAGTATTCCAGGAACGACTGCGAGAGTTCCTCTGCGACATTGATGGGCTTGACGGAGTCAGTGGTCATTGGTCAACGGTCAACGGTCATTGGTGATTGGTCATTGGTGTCGGAATCGACCCGGCCGATGGAGCGCATGCGGGCGTTCAATCTTTCCGAGAAGGTCTCCGGGGCGCGGCGGAGGTCGCGAGTCGTATCGTCGGGAATCGGATTGCGGCGGACGGGTTTCCCGCTCCATGTCCGGGTTTCCCGGGCGAAGCCGCGGAAGTGGCGACAAGATCCTTGGTTCTCCCCGACATGATTGCGGCCGCAGCCCTCCGAAAGGTTTGCCGCAGTTGAATCGGCCACTCGAACCATTGGCCCGGGCCCGGTGTCTTTGGCGAAGAATGGCCATTCGGCGACCAGGTCACGGACGACCCCACCGACGCGCGTTGTTTCACGGTGGATTTCGGGATCGTTGACGGACATGTTCATGACTTCTTTGCCATTGGCCGATGCATCACACATCCAGGCTTCTGACATTGAGGGCGTTGTCTTCGATGAATCGTTTGCGGGGTTCGACGGTGTCGCCCATCAGCACATCGAACATCTTGTCGGCCTCCACGGCGTTGTCCTCGTCGAGCCGGACGCGGAGGAACTGGCGGGTGGCGGGGTCCATGGTGGTTTCGAAGAGTTGTTTTGCGTTCATCTCACCGAGGCCCTTGAATCGTTTGATCTGGACGCCCTTGCCGGAGATTTCGAGGACACGGGAGAGGATTTCGGGGACGGCGAACAGCGGGGTGGCCTGTTGTTTGTCTCCCTCGCCCTCGAGCAGTTCGAAGAGGGGGGTGTCGTCCGAGTGGAATTTCGAGACATCGATGCCGGCCTCGGTGAGCCGTGCGAAGAGTTTTGAGATCGCGTGGGACTCGTGCAGTTCGTGGAGCACGGCGCGGCGCTGGGGGCCGCCTGGGGCATCGGCGGGGATTTCGTCGAAGAGACGCAGGTCTGCATTGGCCACGGCATAGCCGCGGAGCGCCTCCTCGTCGGCAAAGTAGAGGACGCTTTCCTCGTTGCCCTCCCGGACGCGCACCATGAATTCCGGCAGGTGGCCGTCGGCACGGCGGGCGTCGAGGTAGTCGCGGAAGTTCCCGCCGTTGCCCTCGATCGAGCGCGAGTAGCGGGAAAGCGACGAGAGCGTGCCCAGGATGCCCTTGAGTTCGTCGGCCGCGAAGGTGCGGGACTGGTCGGCGGTGCGCAGCACCACCTCGCCGGCGCCGAGGTCGATCAAAATGCGGTTGAGTTGGTCGTTGTCCTGAACATATTCCGACCGTTTCTTGCGGGTGACGAGGTAGAGCGGGGGTTGGGCGATGTAGAGGTGGCCTCGTTTCACCAGTTCGGGCATGTGGCGGAAGAAGAAGGTGAGCAGCAGGGTGCGGATGTGGGAGCCATCCACATCGGCATCGGTCATGATCACGATTTTGTGGTAGCGCACTTTGTCGATATTAAAGGAACCCTCCTGCTCCCCATCGCCGATGCCTGCGCCGATGGCGGTGATCATGCTCTGGATTTCCTTGTTTTGGAGTGCGCGGTGGAGGCGGGCCTTCTCGACATTGATCAATTTCCCGCGCAGCGGCAGGATCGCCTGCGTGCGGCGGTCGCGTCCCTGTTTGGCGGAGCCGCCCGCCGAATCACCCTCGACGATGTAGAGTTCCGATCTCGCGGGGTCGCGCTCCGAGCAGTCGGCGAGTTTCCCCGGAAGTCCGCCGCCGGAGAGGGCCGACTTGCGCACCGTTTCCCGGGCTTTGCGGGCCGCCTCGCGGGCGCGGGCGGCGTTCACCGATTTCTCGATCACCTTGCGGGCGAGCGCCGGGTTTTCGTCGAGGTACTGCATGAGACCCTCGTAGACGATCGAGGAGACCACGCCCTCGATTTCGGTGTTCACCAGCTTGTCCTTGGTCTGGGAACTGAAGCGCGGGTTGGGCATCTTCACCGAGATCACGCATACCAGGCCTTCGCGGACATCGTCGCCGCTGAGTGCGGGGTCCTTGTCCTTGAGGATCTTGTTGGCCTTCGCGTACTGGTTGATGCCGCGGGTGAGGGCGGTGCGGAAGCCGGTGAGGTGGGTGCCGCCGTCGCCGTTGGGGATCGAGTTGGCGAAGCAGAGGATCTGGTCGTTGTACGAATCGTTGTACTGGAAAACCACATCGGCGAAGACATCGTCGTTGGTTTTCTTGCCGTCGTAATCGAGCTCGACCTGCCGGCTGCCGGAGAGCACCACCGGATCGGGGTGGATGACCTCCTTGTTTTCGCCGAGCTGGAGCACGAACTCCTCGATGCCCTTCGCGTAGAAGAACGAGGTCTTGCGCGCGGACTCCGGGCGTTCGTCCTCGAGGTCGATGGTGAGTCCCGGGTTGAGGAAGGCCAGTTCGCGCAGGCGGGTGGCGAGGCGGTCGAACTTGAACTCGATGGTATCGACGAA
>CAZMUK010000028.1:0-27726 GCA_964569415.1 uncultured Luteolibacter sp.
CTTGGCGGGGTCGAGATGGCGGGCGAGGCGCAGGTCCTCGAATTTTGTTTCGGTTTCGGGCAGGGCGAAGGACTGCCACGCTGCGTCGGAGAGATCCTCGGCGAGGATCTGGACATGCTGGCGGTCGCCGAGGTCCTTGCGCAGGATGCGTACCACGCCGTCCTTGTCGGGCAGCAGGTTGTAGAGCGCCGGGGAAGCCGCGGCGAGGAAATCGAGGTTTGTCTGTGCGGCAGCGCCGTGGATGCCGGTGCGCGGGGCCGTTTGTCGCTCCTGCTCCTTTGCCAAGATTCTCCCGCTTCTCCCGCCTGCCGTTTGTGACGCCTGACCCATCCCGGCGATCATGATTTCCTCCAATCCGGTGTCGCGCACGGCCCAGGGGTTGAGCAGCAGGCCGGGGCGGACGAGCATATTGCCCGGGAAGCGCTTTCCGTCGCGTCGTTCGAGGATGTAGCGGTACTCGTCGCCGATGTTGCGCCCCTCCGAATAGAGATTCGGGTTGCGGGCGGGGATGGCCATCGACGCGCCGAAGCGGGTGAAGCCGCCGAGGCCTGCGAGGAGGCTTTTCCCGGCGTGGAAGCGCGATGCGACGATGTGGACGCGGGTGAACGGTGTGGCATTGGCGAGTCGCACGGTGACATGTTCGTCATCGGCCGCTACGCGGGTGATGTGCAGGGCGTCGCTGTCCTTGAGTTCAAGGCGGCGATTTTTCCCGACGAGCCATCCGGCGATCTCGCTGCCCTCGGTGATGCGGATGGTCAGGTCGCGTGCCTCATCGCGCATCCGCAGCGAGTAGTCGCCCGGTGCAAGCCCGCTGATGGTCAGGAAACCGTCCTTGATGGCAACTTTGGCGATGAGATCCGCGCCGAAGGTGCCGGCCTTGGTTTCGAGCAGGGAGAGTCGGGAAGGAAGGTTGGTGGCGTCCGGCGCGTCGCCGCCGGTCCACGGGATGCGCAGTTCCCGCCCCGCCGCCGCGTGGATCACCGAGGGCCAGGTGCGGTCGGCGGTGGCGGGCTCCCACGAGGATTCGCGGCCGTTGGGGAGGGTCGCCGAGACGCGCGTGATGCCCGGCAGGGAACCGAGGAGGATGCGGCCTTTGGGATCCGTTTTGAGCGGGACCGTTTGCGGACGCGGGAACCCGCGATGGGTGAAGGCCAGCACCACCTGTTGGTCGGCGAGCGGTTCGCCGTTGCGGCCCAGCAGTTCCACCACATGGTCATCGCCGAACTTCGTGAAATGCACGTCGTTGGTGGCATCGGTCTTGCAGATCCCGTTGAGGTTCCACGAGCGCGAGGCGGTCAGTTCGCGCTTTTCCCCGCCGGAGCCGAGCAAGGCGATGCGGCCGGCGAGGGTGACGCTGAGTTGTGCGAGGCCCTCGGGGATGCTGATGCGATGGAGGAGGTTGCTGCCCGCGGAGAGCCTGATGTTGCGTTCCTCGATGGTGGTGGAGATGCCGTCGATGGTGGTCGAGGTGATGGTCAGCCGCGGTTCGAGGAGCAGGGCCGGATCGAGATGGGCTTCGCCCAACATCAGGGCGGTGCGCACCACGAGTGCGGCTTCCTTGCGGGCCAGCAGTTGCTCGCGTTCGATGTGGAACTGAGCGTCGAGCACATAGGTTTCCGCGCCGTGGTCGAACTCCGTGAGGGTGGCGAAGCTGCCTGCGGCGTCGCCCACCACGAGGGGGCGCCTGCCGGGACGCGCGGTGAAGGGCACCACGATGCGGTCGAGTTCCGGGTCGCGAACAAGCTTGCGGCCGTCAACCCACGCCACCGCGTCCCGCACCGGTTGTGATTTCTCGTCGAGCACCAGCAGCAGGGTGCCGGAGGGGCCGCTTTGCTGGATCACCTGCCATTGGCCGACGCGTATCAGGGCGCGGCTGCTGCGGCCGCCGCCGATGAACTCCACGATCCAGCCGCCGCGCTTTCCCTTGAGTTCCGGGAAATCGAAGGTGCGGCGGGTGCGGCGGAACGGGCCTTCCTCGATCGCGTAGGTCTTCTCACTGTGTGCGACGAGCCCATCGAGATCGAGATCCGTGTTGAGCTGCCTGCCGCGGGTGAGGAAATAGTTTACGGTGTTGTTCTCGTAGGTGCGGACGATCAGCTTCGGGGTGTTTTTGAGGATCACATCGAAGCGCGGTTCGTCACCGGGCTGGAACAGCGGCGGGTTGGTCGCCGGGAAATCGATGTCGACCCGGTCCTTGAGCTGCTGGAAGGTCGGGGGATCGAGCAGGGATGCCCAGCGCTCGGCATCGCCGTGGCCGCCGGTGATGAGCGCCTCGCCGAGCACCGGCTTGAGCCAGGTGTCGATGACATAGGGGGTGTAGGGATCGATCATTGATCTGCCGGCCGCGCCGGGATCGCGCCGTGCCTCGGCGTCGAAGATGGCGAGGAGGCATTCGCGGACCAGCGCCTCGTCGTCGGCCGCCGGGCGGCGTCCGGGCAGGACTTGGCCGAGGTCCGCGCTCATGTCGCAGCGCGGCTCGGAGGCCCGGTCGCGGCTTTCCAGCCACTTGGGGTTCACATAGGCGAAGGGGCGCGGGAGCTTGAGGTACTCGATGAGCAGATCCTTGTCGTACACTCCTTTGCCGCGGTCGTGGTCAAGACGCTGGTAGAGGACCTGTGCCTTCACCGTGTTGAAGGCCGGCGGCAGGCTGCGGGTATAGGCGAGAAGGCGGTCGAGCCACGCCTCGCGCGCGGACGGGTCGGACCCCACATCGGCATCCTCCGAGGGAGCCAGTTTCGCGAGGCGTGCCATCACGAAGGGCTCGTAGTTGGCGAGTTCCGGGATCGCCGCCTGGAGTTCGTCGAGTTGTGCGGTGAGGAGTTGGCGATGGATGGGAAACTCGCCGAAGCCGCTGGATCCGGGGGTCTTGAAATCGGCGATGATCAGGCCCGCGAGGTTGGCGACATCCGGGCGTGTGAGGCGCGAGAGCAGGGCGCGGCGTTGACGCGGCTTCAAGGGGGCGCGGGAGCGGACGAGGTTCTCGAGCGCCTCCTGGCCCAGCCCGGCGAGCGAGTCGTCGATTTGCAGGGCCTCGCGCTCATACACCTCGCGGGACACCTGCCCGGGGTCGAGCCGGGTGGGCAGGTCCGGTTTGGGATCGAGTTGTTCCTGGCGGTGGTCGTGACGGATCCCGAGTTCGCGGTTCAGGTAGTCGAGGGTTTGCTGAGGGGTGGCATCGTAGGAAAGCAGGGCTTCGCGGTTCTCGATGATCTTGCGCCGGGCGTTGGGATGGGGTTCGCGCTCCTTCCATTGGGAAAGGAGCTGTTCGAGCTTTTCACGATCCCGGGTGTTTTGATAATGAAGGCAGTGGAAGAAATAATAGTCCTCGCTGCCGGGGACCAGTTCGCCGAGGATCTTGGAGCGGTCGGCGGCGAGGGCGAAGCGCTCGATGAAGCCCACCTCGTTTTCCGCGCGGGTGGCGGGAAGGGCGGCGAGGGGTGCGAGAAGGGAGGCGAATGCGGGAAGCAGGAAACGGCGGCGGGTTCTCATGGCGGGTGTTGTCCGGCGGGTGATGGATCGAGTGGAAACGGAACAGGCGGTTGGAGGGCTTCCGGAGCGGTGCCCCCGCGGATCTCCCTCATCCCGATGGCAGCAAACCCCATCGGGCAGAGAGGTCAATCGCGCAGGTGCGGAGGCGGGGGATGCACTTTGCAAAAGGCGGGAAACAGCGGTCCACAGGGAAATGGGGGAGTGGCGGGGTGTGTTCATGGATGGCGAGGGGTTGGGTTTGGCCGACGGCAGGAACCGGGAGGGCCCGGGAACGCCAGCACGACCCTCTATCCGCCGAGGGGCCGAATCCTTACACGCGCTTTCCGAATCCCGCGTTCCACCCTCGGGCGGGGCGTGGGCGCGCGTTGGAAAAGTCGCCCCAGATTCAAGTTGTCAGGATCGCGCCGTTTCCCTTCCCTGCTCCCGTCACCATGAAAATGACCACTTCCCGCACCCTTGCCCTGCTGGCAAGCCCCCTCGTCCTCCTCTCGCCGGTATCGTGCAAGAAGAAGGAAGCCGCCACGCCGCCCAAACCGGCGGAGACCACGGCAACCGAAGCCCCCGCTCCGGCCGAAACCGCCCCCGAGCGCGATGTGGTGGCGGAACGCGTCGCGAAGCTCGGTTTCCTGCGCCAGCTCCCTCAGGATACCGAGGTGGTGATGTCATTGTTCCAAGCATCGGAAATCGAGAAACGCCTCCGCGCCAGCAAGACCGGTGCGCTTGTGATCGAGGAAGCAAAGGCCAACGGCGCGGAGTCGCTGGAAACCCCGAAGGAAGTCAGTGAACTCCTCGGACGAGAGGTGACCATCGCCTTCGGCAAAGGCAGCGCGGAACAAACGGGAAAACTGCTCGCACTCAACCGCCGCTACAATTTTCAAACCATGCGCGCTCTGGCCCGCGCTCTCACTGGTGCGAAACCCGAGGCATCGCCCGCCGACCAATCGTCGCTGCCTTCCGGCCGGGGAGTCGTCGGTGCGGGTGAGGCGGTTGCAGCCGCCGCCCTCGGCACCGCCCCCTTCGCAGCATCGGATGTGTCCGCCATGCTCAAGGAGCTCGCAAACGACCCCGAGTTGGGTCCGGCGTTCTACGGCAGCCTTCGGATGCCTCCCCTGCTCCTCGCATTTGGAGTGGATGCCGCATCCCGCTGGTCGGTGGACAAAACCGTCAAGGACGGCATCGGCGAAGCCAAACGCAATCTCGACAAGGAACTGCCGGAGGAAACCGCCGAGGAGTTGTCCTTCACCAACGCAGGCATCGAGTTCAAGGGATTCCGGCTTCCGGGCGCCAAGGTGACTGCAGCCATCGGCAAGGAACAACGCGACCAACTCGAGGGACTCATCGGCAAGGAAAACGCCGACAAACTGATCGCCTCCCTCGCCACCAAGAACATCGTGCTCGCAAGCGGATCGACCGAATCCCATGTGATCGTCTTCTTGGGTTCCTCACCCGACGATCTCGTGCTCGCGTCCTCGCCCAGTGACTCGCTCTTGGCATCATCGAAGCTGGATTTCTTCAACGACTCGGCCTCGAAGGAAGTGATCGGTCTCATCCATGTGGACGAGGCGGTCTCCGGCAGCCTGCTGAATGGAGCGGGCGGCTTTGCCGATGTGGCGGCGGGCTTCATCGAAGGGCTCCGCGAATCGGACGGTCTCACCGACACGGTCAAGCTGCAGGGCCTGCTCGCCAAGACGGTGGCCGCGGAAACCGCACTGCGGAAACTGCAGTCGAATGCCGACTTCGGCGCGGTTGCGTTCCTCGAGGACGGACTGCGCATCGAATCCTACGGCGGAGCCGAAAGCGGAGCATTCTCGTGGACCGCTCCGAACCGGATGGCCTCGCTCGGCGATGACGAATCGGTGGCGCTCTTCGCCAACTTCCAGACCACCGATTCCTACGACTCCGCCGCGCGCGCCTACCTCGAGTCGCTGGCGGGCGCATTCTACGAGGCGGCCCTCGTCCTCAGCGATTCGGAGGACATGGCGTCCTTCCGGGAGAAACTGATAGAGTTCGATCAGAAATATCGCGCGGAGGCGGTCACCCTATGGTCGTCAATGTCCGCCGCCTGCGACGGACTCGGCGGGGAAAAGGCCTTGGTGCTCGACCTGAAGGGAGCGGTGCCTGCCGTTCCGGGGGCTCCGGCCGCGTTGATCGAGAAAGGCAACCTGCCGCGCATTTCCTTCCTGGCGCCGGTGTCCGACCGCACCAAGCTGGCCACGGCATGGCAAGAGGCAAATTCCGCGATCACATCCATCCTCGAGTCGGCCGGTGAAGATACGGGCACCCCGATCCCGATGCAGACTCCGATGAGCACCAAGGAGAACGGGGATACCACCTGGTTCTTCCCTTTGCCGTTCTTCACCGACAACTTCCTGCCTTCGGTGACGGTCAGCGACGATCTCTACGCGGTTTCAACTTCCAAGACGCAGGCGCTCGACCTGTTCAAGGCCGCGCGCAAGGCGACTCCGGGCAGGCCGGGGCTTTATGTGGCCTTCCGCTCGAAACCGATGGGCGAGTTCATCGACAAAACGATCCGGATCATCGAGGACAGTCCCGAGATGGGGCTCGACCCCCAAGACGCCAAGCTCGCGGAATTCAAGAAGGTCCTCGACGCACTTGAAGAGTTCGAGGGTTTCACCGTTCATGCGCGCGAGGAGGGCGGCACCCTGCGCGTCAGTTCGCACTTCAAGATGGCGAAATAAGCCCGCCGCGGAAAGGCAACCGTGACCCGCGGATCCGCCAGCCGCCGGTCACGGACACGGCGGCTCACGGCGGCTCACGGCGACTCCGCGCGGCCTCGAGGCCCGTCATCAGCCCGCGCAACTCCGCCAGCCCTCGCATCCGGCCGATGCAAGAATACCCGGGCGTGATGCCCGGGGGCTTGCCGAGGTCGTCCATCATCGTGTGGCCGTGGTCGGGCCGCAGCGGAATGCGCCAGTCGGCACGGCCCTCGGCCCGCCGGCGGTGTTGCTCGAGAAGGAGGGCCTCCGCCACCGCTGGCATGTCCACCGACCCCCCGAGGTGCGCGGCCTCGTAGAAGGATCCGTCGGGCAAACGCGCGGTGCTGCGGAGGTGCGCGGCATGGATGCGGGGGCCGAAACGGGAAACCATCCCGGGCAAATCGTTGTCCTCCCGGACGCCGAAGGATCCGGTGCAGAAGCACAGCCCGTTGGCCGGACTCTCCGCCATCGCGAAGACGGCGGCGACATCGGCCTCCGTGGACACGATCCGCGGCAGGCCGAGCACCGGAAACGGCGGATCGTCGGGATGCACCGCAAGCCGCACCCCGGCCTCCTCGGCCGCAGGCACCACCGCATCGAGGAAGCGCCCCAGATTGGCACGCAAGCCCTCCGCACCGATCCCGTCGTAACGGGCCAGCATCGCACGGATGTCGT
This sequence comes from uncultured Luteolibacter sp., assembly GCA_964569415.1. Taxonomy (GTDB): domain Bacteria; phylum Verrucomicrobiota; class Verrucomicrobiia; order Verrucomicrobiales; family Akkermansiaceae; genus Luteolibacter. The sequence goes on from CAZMUK010000028.1 coordinate 6,882, forward strand.
CCAGATCCAGACCCCACTTGACCCCGGGGAAGACATCGATGATCGACCGCACGAACTCCCCGCGCGCGGCATCGGACATTGCGAACCACCATGCGGCGGCCTGTTCCCGGCACTCCGGCGGGTGATCCCGCTCCGCGCCCGGACGCGCCAGGGCATGAATGTCGAAGGCGGCGAAATGCACCGGATCATACCGCATCGTCTCGGCCCCGTCCGGCAGCACGGCCTTCATGTCGGTGCGCACCCAGTCGAGCACCGGCATGAAGTTGTACACCACCGTGCGGATGCCCTCGGCCGCCAGATGGCGCAGGGTGGCGGCGTAGTTGGCAAACAGGCGCACAAGATCGCCGCGACCGGTCTTGATGTCCTCGTGCACGGGGACCGACTCCACCACGCTCCAACGCAATCCCGCTGCGGCGATCTCCTCCTTGCGCAGACGGATCTCCTGCGGCGGCCACTCGTCGCCGTAGGGGATGTGGTGCAGCGAGGAAAACACCTCGGTCGCCCCGGCCTGACGGATGTAGGACAACGGCACCGGATCCCCGGGGCCGAACCACCGGAAGCCCTCCGCCATCAAATGGCGCTCGCTCTGCATGGGTTCGCTCGATTTCCGGCAACCCTCCACCGGGGCCGCCACGCCGGGATCTGAATCCTTTCCAGACGGAAGACAAGCACCGCCTGCGGCACCCGCCACGAGGAAATGGCTCCCGGCACTCCCTTCGTGCTGGAGTTTCCGACCCCAACTCCCAAAGTGCCGCCGTCATGGAAATCACCACCGACGACTACGAAAAGCTCGGACGCTTCTACCTGGGCCGGGGCTACGACGCGGCCACGAAACAGGCCGATGGAGACCTGCTGCTCTACGACTCCAAGGACCTCGTCACCCACGGCGTGGTGCTGGGCATGACGGGCTCGGGCAAGACCGGACTTTGCCTCGCGATCCTCGAGGAGGCGGCGATGGACAACATCCCCGCGATCGTGATCGACCCCAAGGGCGACATCTCCAACCTCCTCCTCACCTTTCCCGAGCTGCAGGCCGCCGACTTCCGCCCGTGGATCAACGAGGACGACGCGGCGAAGAAAGGCATCACGCCCGACGAGCACGCGGAGAAAACCGCGGCGCTGTGGAAAAAGGGACTCGCCGAATGGGGACAGGGGCCGGAACGCATCCGCCAGTTGCGGGAGAAAGTTGATATCAATATCTTCACCCCCGGCAGCAAGGCGGGCATCCCGGTATCGATCCTCAGCTCGCTCGAGGCCCCTCCCTTCGAGATCACCGACGATGCGGAACTGTTCAGCGAACGGATCGAAAGCACGGTCTCCTCCTTGCTCTCCCTGGTGGGCGTGGCCGCGGACCCGATCCAAAGCCCGGAGGCGGTGCTGCTCTCGACGATCTTCAAGACCGCGTGGGAAAACGGCCAGGACATCACGCTCGAAACCCTCGTCCGCCACATCCAGAAACCGGCCTTCGACAAGGTGGGGATCATCGATCTGGAGTCGTTCCTGCCCGGCAAGCAGCGCCAGGCACTCGCCCTGCGCTTCAACAACCTGTTGGCCTCGCCCGGGTTCTCGACCTGGCTGGAGGGGCCTCCGCTGGACATTGCGAAGATGCTGCACACACCGGACGGCAAGCCGCGGGTCTCGGTATTCTCGATCGCGCACCTCGGCGACGCGGAGCGGATGTTCTTCGTGAGCCTGCTGCTCAACCAAATGCTCTCGTGGATGCGCGCCCAGAACGGCACCACCTCGCTGCGCGCGCTGCTCTACATGGACGAGATCTTCGGCTACCTGCCGCCCTCGGCCAATCCGCCCTCGAAGAAACCCCTCATGATCCTGCTCAAGCAGGCCCGCGCCTTCGGCCTCGGCTGCCTGCTGGCGACGCAGAACCCGGTGGACCTCGACTACAAGGCGCTCTCGAACATCGGCACCTGGTTCCTCGGCCGCCTGCAGACGGAACGCGACAAGCTGCGCGTGCTCGATGGTCTGGAGGGCGCGGCCGGTTCGCAGGACGCGAAGTTCGACCGCTCCTCGATGGAGCGCCTGATCTCGGGTCTCGGCAACCGCGTGTTCCTGATGAACAATGTGCACGAGAACGGGCCGGTCCTCTTCCATGTGCGCTGGGTGATGAGCTACTTGACCGGTCCGCTCACCCGCGGACAGATCCGCACGCTGATGGATCCGAAGCGCGGCGATTTCGCCGGCAAGGCAAAGCCGGAACCCGCCACGGAAAATCCGATGGCCATGCCCGGCGTCTCCTCCCCCTCCCCGCGCGGCGAACGCCCGGCGGTCGGCAAAGGCGTGCGCGAGGTGTTCCTCAAGCCCAGCGGCGACCCCGCCGACATCACCTATCGGCCCCACTTGCTGCGGATCGGATCGGTGCACTTTTCCTCGGCGAAGGCAGGGGTGGACGGGGGGCGCACGGTGCGTCTCGTAAACCCGATCCTTGAGAAGGGAATCGATTGGGAAAAGAACCTTCCGCCGCCGATCGAGGATGCGGACGGCGAAACCGGACCCACCCCGGGTGCCGCCTTCGCCGCCCTGCCCGGCTTTGCGATGAACGAGGCGAACTACCGTCAGGTCGAAAAGGACTTCGCCGAATGGATGTACCGCAACGAACGCGCGGATGTGTTCTGCTGCCCGGCACTCAAGGTCTGGTCGAAACTCGGCGAGAGCGAGGGCGAGTTCCGCGCGCGCCTCGCCCACGCGGCGCGCGAAGCCCGCGATGCGGCCATCGCCAAGGCCCGCGCCAACGCGACGAAGAAGCTCGATGCGCTGGCCGCAAAGCTCCGCACCGCGGAGGGCCAGCTGGCAAAACAAAAGGCCGAGGCCAACGCCGCGAAAATGCAGGCGGGCGTCTCGGTGCTGGGCGGTCTGCTCGGAGGTCTGCTCGGACGCAAGACCGGCGCATCGACCACCATCAGCCGCGGTTCGTCGGCCTTCGGCAAGGCGGCATCGGCCTACAAGCAGCAACAGGATGTCTCGAACGCCGATGCGAAGGTGGCCGGCATCCAGGAGGAAATCGCCGCCATCGAGGCCGAACTCGCCACGGAGGTCGCCAACATCACCGGATCCTACGAACCCACCGCCCTCACGCTCGAGACCGAGGCCATCAAGCCCACCCGCACGGATGTGAAGGTCGCTACGGTCGCGCTGCTGTGGCTGCCCTTCGACTCGCGCGGCGACCGCGCCTGGTGAACACCGGAGAACCGGGATGCATCGACACAAGCTCCGTCTCGGTCGAAACCCCGACCCATCGCTCCGCTCCATGATCCGCATTCCCTTCCCCTTGCGCCAGCTCGCCGCCTTGATTGCACTCGCAACCGTCTCCCCCGGCGCTCCCGCCGCGGCGGAGACCCCGGCAGGCCCGTCCGTCCACGACCTCGAGGTCGCGCAGGATTGGTTGCTCGCGCATCCGCCCGACGGAAAAAACGCCGCGGAGCGCCGCAAGCGGATGGCAACCATCCAGCAGGCATGCGACCGGCTCCCGGCGGCGGAGTACCGCGAGTACATGCGTCAATGCGCTGCAGATCCCGCGGCCGCAGCCCGGGCAGAGCAGCGCCACCCGGCACTGCACGCGCTGCGACGGGCTACTGCACGCGCAATGGGCGAAATCCGCCGCACAAGGGTTTCCCGCGGCCTGGCGGTGTGGCAGCTGTACAATGTGGGGCATGTGTTCCGAACGCCACGATCCTGCTTCGGAATTGATATCAAATTTCCCGGTTCCGCGGCACTGGCGGACGATCTGGATTTCCTGCTCATCACCCACGAGCACGATGACCACTGGGACGAGGGGCTCATCCGGGCCATGCTCGCCAGGGGCAAGCCGGTGGTGACCCGGTGGTTTCCCGGCACGACGATCCCGAAAGAGGGCGGATGGCATGAATTCGAAGGCATCCGGGTGAAGATCGACATCGGCGATCACAACCGCAGGAAACCCGATCAGTTGGACAACATGCTGATGTTCGAGGTGCACTGCGGGGCCGCTGCCGATGATGCGGTCGTCTACCATAGTGGCGACGGCAACAATTTCCTCAAGATGCGGCCCTCTGCGCCGGTCGACTTGTTCATCCCCCATGTCAAGGTGGGCATGTCGATCCCGGACGCCATCGCGCACATGAAACCGAAGCTTACGCTCGTGTCCCATGTGCTGGAGCTCGGGCATGAGCTGGACCGTTGGCGTTGGTCCTACGACGACGCCTTCGGCGTGATCCGCGGGATCCCGGAGGCCTCGGCGACCGTGCTGGTGTGGGGCGAACGGATCCTGCTGCCCGGAACGAAGCTTGCCGCTGCGGATCAAGTCCCCGGCGCAAGAGGGAAATGAGCGGCAAGGGGTTGTCGCCGGCATCCTGGTCGTGAGAACCATCCGACCGCTGCAAGCCCGGTGAGCGGGCATCCGGCGCTCAGTCCTCCGGCAGCAAGATCTCACCCGTCTCTTTCACAATGTGGAGGCCGAAGCTTCCGCCTTTGCTGAACTGCACGGCCACCTGCCAGAGACGGGGGTCCGAGGGCTCGGTCTTCACGAGCAGTTGTTTCTCGGTGACCGGCGCTCCGTTGTTGATCTCCTTCCACTCGGCGTTGCGGTTGTTGTCCTTGATCCACTGCAACATCCGGGCCTTCGCCTGGTCCTCATCCGCCACGACGGGGATCCGACCAAATCCGCATCCGCCACGGCAGGCCCTCGGCTTCGCATCGGCAGGCGCCCGGGCGGCGATGCGGTTGAGTTCCTCGATGTCGCCGGCAGCCTGGGTGAGATGCCGGGTGCGGGTGCAGAGATTGGTGCTCAACCCCGCGTCATCTCTCCCGGCGTACACGAGATAACTCTCCCGCTCGCGAAATCCGAATCCGCAAGCTGCTCCGGAGGAAGAGGTCCGGACGATCAGTTTCCCCTTCCCGTCGGCAACGCCCTTCCATGCCGTCTCCACGACGAGCACGACCGTCTTTGTGCCCTCCTCGCACTCAATCGACTCCACCGTGCCGACAAACACCGCCGCTGAATCCGCAAGGGCCTTTTGCGGCGGCGGAGGCGGAGCACAACTACAGGCGTATGCATTCGCGTTTATGGCCAACATCATCCCGACGATCATCAATGGCTTTCTCATGGCTTGTCTTTTTTGGTTTGTCTCGATCCTTGCCGGCGAGCCGGCCGATGCCGCCCGCGCGCCCCTCTATCCGGAGATCGGGAATGATCTTACATTCGACTTCGGAAAATTTACGGTTCCCGGGTCGGGGGGGAAGTGCCGAAAGTTTCGCGTCGGATCTTTCCCGGATTCTATACGGAAGCCCGGCGGAAAGGGTTCCTGATCTTCCAAATCAAGGAGAAGTCGGCCATCGGCCACCTTCCTGTGTTTTCGACATCGCCGGACATCAGTGACCCGGGTTCATGGACCGCGCATCAGACCCTGTTGCGCAAGGACAGTTCCGGCAAGTGGATTGATTTCCGGGTGATTGCCCATGAGGGCAAGGCGTACCTGTTCTACACCGAAAACCACGGGGAGGTGATGGTCAGATCGACCGATCTGGCGCATTTCCCGTCGGGATGGGGACCGGCGAAGGAGGCCTTCGGCGGGATCCAGGAAGCCGTGCATGTGTACAAGGTCCGGGGCAAGCACGAGTTCCACATGGTTTACGAGTTGAACAACAAGGGGGTGCGTTCCTTCGGCCTTGCCACCGCACCGCATCCGGAGGGACCGTGGCGGAAGGTTACCGACACCTACGCGACCGGTTGCCAGTTGGGATTCAACGATGGGCAAGTGTGGACCGACATGGTTTCCCACGGGGAGTTGATCCGTTCGGGCCATGACGAACGCATGGAGTACGAACCCGGGCGGGAGCGTTGCTTGATCCAAGGCATCCTGCGGAAGAACCATGTCGGACAGTACCTGGACCTGTCATGGCAACTGGGGCTCATGCAGCGGCACATGCCGGGCAAGAGCAGGCCCGGAGGCTTCGGCGCACGCGGTCACCGGCGCGCCCCCGGTCACTGAGCCCCGGCCGGGCACTCCGTCGATTGCTTGAGGATCGCAACCTCGTCGTCGGTGAGCAGGCGCAGGGCGGTAGCCATCGGCAGGCCGGCATCGAGGTTGCGGCGGGCAGCGCCAAGGCGGTCGTACTCCACCCGCCGGAACTCCACGATGCGCTCCGCCGGATGCTACAGGGTCCAGCAGGCGCGGCGGGGGGCTTGGCTTCGAGGTCAAGGGGTCCGAACCGTATCGGGTTTCTCTTTCACCGGCAAGATGGCCGGACCGCGTCCTGTCATAGCAAGCTCCGCTGCCGCCGCCGGGCACCGGAATCCTGCCGAAGCAGGATCCCCTTGCGGAATGCCTTGCGGATCCGGCCGCGCCGTGTTTTCTGAAATCTCCAACCTGCACAACCGCCATGAAACCAAACACCCGCCGTTCTTTCCTCACCCGCTCCTCGCTGCTTGCGGCGGCGACTCTCGTCCCTTCGCTCCCGGCCTTCGCTCAACAAGATGCGGGGAAACCCGGAAACAAGGCGAAGTTTCGTCTGCGCTTCGCCCCGCATCCGGGTGCCTTCGCAGCGAGCGCGGGCGACAATGTGCTCGATCAAATCCGCTTCGCCGCCGACCAGGGATTCACCGCGTGGGAGGACAACGGGATGGGCAAACGCCCCGCAGCCGAACAGGAGGCCATCGGCAAACTGCTGGCCGACCGCGGCATGATGATGGGGGTGTTCGTCGCCTACGCTTCGTTCGACTCGCCCACCTTCGCAAGGAAGGATGCGGCCGCACAGGACGCGATCCTCACGCGGATGAAGGAGGCGGTGAACATCGCGAAACGCTGCGGCGCCAAGTGGATGACCGTCGTCCCCGGCTCGGTCGACCAGCAGGTGCCGGTGGAAGGAAAACCGTGGATGGCCTACGGCGGAGGACGGCTCGCGGAAGGATACCAAACCGCGAATGTGATCGAAATGCTCCGCCGCTGCGCGGAGATCCTCGAGCCGCACGACCTCGTGATGGTCCTCGAACCGCTCAACTGGCTCGCCAACCACGGAGGCACCTTTCTCGTCCGCTCGGACCAAGCGTTCGCACTCTGCCGCGCCGTGGACAGCCCGGCCTGCAAGATCCTCTTCGATATCTACCACCAGCAGATCAGTGAGGGAAACCTGATCACCAATATCAGCCGGACCTGGGAGGAGACGGCCTATTTCCAATGCGGCGACAACCCCGGACGCAAGGAACCGGGCACCGGGGAAATCAACTACGCGCGCGTCTTCGCCCATATCGCCGCCAAAAGCGCCGATACCAAGCGGGAGTTCGTCATCGGCATGGAGCACGGCAACTCCCGCCCCGGCAAGGAGGGCGAGGCCGCCCTCATCGAAGCCTACCGCCGGGTCGACCCGGCCTGACCGTGGCCGCGGCCGGTTCCGCGCAAGAACCCCGGCCGCAACTTGAAAGAGCCCTTGCGGGCACAACGTAAACCCCACCCGCAACTACCCAATGAAACCGAACCTAGACCGCCGTTTGTTCCTCAAAAACAGCCTGATCCTCGGTGCCGTCGCAGGCCTGCCGGCCTTCGCCCGCGCCAACCCGGGCGGAGCGGGCGGAAAGAAAATCAAGGTCGGGCTCATCGGTTGCGGCCTACGCGGAACCACGGCAATCAAGGATTTTTCCGCGGCCTGCAAGATCCTCGGCGCGGAGGCGGAAATCACGGCTGTGGGCGACGCCTTCGCTAGTGCCGCCCTCAAGTGCGGGAAACCCTACGGGCTTGCGGAAGACAAGTGCTTCGGCGGCGTGGACGCCTACCGCAAGGTCATCGACTCGGGTTGCGAATTTGTGCTCGATTGCTCGCCTCCGGTCTTCCGGGCCGCGCACCTCGAGGCAGCCGTCGATGCGGGCAAGCATTGCTTCATCGAGAAACCGGTGGCGGTCGACCCGGTCGGCGCCCGCAAGGTGATCGAAGTCGGGGAAAAGGCCAGGACCAAGGGACTGGCCATCGTCACCGGCACCCAGCGCCGGCACATGGCGAGTTATCTCTCCAACAAGGCGATGATCGATGCCGGCGCGATCGGCGAAATCCGCGGCGGCGTGGTCCGCTGGAACCACGGCAGGGTGCCTTGGACCAGACATCGCCTGCCGGGAGAGCAGGATGCCGACTACATGATGCGCAACTGGGGCAACTTCACCCAGATGTCGGGAGACCACATCGTCGAACAACACATCCACAACCTTGATGTCGCCGTTTGGTTTCTTGGCAGACTCCCGGTGTCGGCTCTCGGCTTCGGCGGCCGCGCCCGGCGCAAGACCGGCAATCAGTTCGATTATTTCGGCATCGACTTCGATTTCGGAGACGGCGTCCACATCCACAGCCAGTGCAGCCAGATCCCCGGAACCAACATGCGCTTCGGCGAGGAATTCACCGGCACCGAGGGCACCTGTCTCGGCGGCGGCAAGGTGACGGGCAAACAAGTGAAAATCCCGGAGATCAAGGTCGATTCGCAGAACGGCCAGATCCAGGAGCATGTCGACCTGATCCGCGGCGTGATCAAGGGCGAGCCGCTCAACCACGCGAGGCGCATTGCCGAGGTGAATTTGGTGGCGATCCTGGGCCGCATCTCCGCGTATTCCGGCCAGATGGTGCGGATGGCCGATGTCATGACCCGCACGGAATCACCCCACTACCAGCTCGCCCTCAGCCCCTCGGCCGGGGATTTCCACACGGGCCGCGTCGTCATGCCGGCCGAGGAGGTGGTGCCGATTCCCGGCAGCGACAAGGAAGGCGCCTGATCCGCCCGCGCCACCGCCGGGAGGACTCCCGATCGGGAAACCGGCTTTGGTGAATTGATATTTGTATTGATATCAATCGTACGGGGGCCGGCTTCGGTTCCCGGCGCGCCGGCCCGGCTGCCGCTCACTTGGTCATGTTGGCCGGCAGGTAGTACATCCGCCCGGGAAGCAACTCTGTGAGTGCCGAGGCTCCCGGGATCGTTACCTCGAGCTTGCCCTTGGCCGCGGACTGCATGCCGAACAATTCGCCCACGCTAACCGGGGCGCGCTCGTAGCCCACCATCATCGCCCCCGGCGCGCCCGCTTCGCGGCGCGCCAGTTCCAAGGCGTCCTCAAGGTAGCCTACCTGGTCGACCAGTCCCGCCTCGAGCGCTTGCCGCCCGCTCATGATGCGGCCGTCCGCGACGCCGTTGACCAAGGTCTCCTCGGGGATCCGCCGCGCCTGCGACACGATGGAAACGAAGCGCTTGTAGGAGCCGTTGACCAATTCCTGAATGTACAAGCGCTCGTCTTCGCGCATCGGCCGCGCGCCGCTCAAGGTGTCCTTGAACTTCCCGCTCGTGAAGGTGTTGGTGCCCATGCCGACCTTGTCCAACAGGCCGTGGTAGCTGATGCCCTGCATGATGACGCCGATGCTTCCGGTGAGGGTGGTCTCGGAGGCGACGATGCGTTTCGCCCCGCAGGCAATGTAGTAGCCGCCCGACGCGGCCACCGAATCCATGTGCACCACCACCGGTTTTCTGGCGGCCAACCGACGCACCGCGTTGTAGATGGTGTCCGATGCGGTTACCTCGCCACCCGGGGAATCGATCCGCAGCAGCACCGCCTTGACCCGGTCGTCCTCGGCAGCCTGCGCGAGCTGGCGCTTGAGGGAATCGACCATCGATTCGGAGTTGGTCGCCAGAAAGCCGCTGCTCGCGGGTGTCGAGGAAATGACTCCCGCGAGATTGATCAGTGCAATGCGGTCATCGCCGCTTCCCTCCTGCAGCAGCACCTCGCGGAAGGCGGCGTGCTTTTTCAAACCGCCGACATGCATGGTCCCGGAGATTCCGGAGAGGGAGGAGACCGATCCGGCAAAGGCGAGGAAGAAGAGCCCCAGACAGCCGAGCAGCGTGAGCCCCATCAGGATGAGTGCCGTCCAGAGGCAGCCGTTGCCTTTCTTGCGCGGCGCGGTTTGGTAGGCCGGTGGCGCCACCTGCAGCGGCGGAGGAAGAATGGGAGGCGGTGTGTCCATGGGCGGAAATGTAAGGGGTGTCGGAAGACCGGATACCTCTCCCCACGGAGCGGCACAATGGGAATTCCCGGCCGGTTTTCCAACCGGATGGTCTTGCGCCCCGCCGCGGGGAAGGCAGCGCACCCTCCTCCGGCCCGCTGCGGCAGTCAACCAGCAGGCCCGCAGCGCATCCCGCCCGGGCGCGGTTTGCCGGGCCACGCACCGGGCGCGAATGCCAAAAAAATCCTTGCCAAGCCCCCACCGCTGGCCTTCCCTTCCCTCCCCTCACCGGCAACCAAGACCCGTTCGTCTATCGGTTAGGACTCCAGATTTTCATTCTGGCAAGAAGGGTTCGATTCCCTTACGGGTCGCCACTCCGCTCCTCTCCCCGACACCAAGCCGGGAATCACGGCCTCCGAACCGCTCCCGCCATCGTGACCGCCGCCGAGAAAGCACGGGCCCTCCGGGCACGGAAAGGCGGCCCCGGCATCGCCGCCCTCACCGCCTACGACTACCCGTCGGCACGCCTTCTCGACGAGGCCGGCACCGACATCCTGCTGGTCGGCGACTCGCTCGGCATGGTGGTGCTCGGCTTCCCGGACACAACCCATGTGACACTCGCCCACATGCTCCACCATGTGGCCGCCGTCGCCCGCGCGAAACCACGGGCATTGATCGTCGGCGACCTGCCGATCGGCTCCTACGACGACCCCGCCGCCGCACTCGCCACCGCCCGCCAGCTGGTGGCCGCGGGGGCCGAGGCAGTGAAGCTCGAAGGGGGCTCCCGCCAGGCGGAAAAAGTCCGCACCATCGTGAATGCCGGCATCCCGGTGGTGGGACACCTCGGCATGCTCCCGCAACGGGTGCTCGAGGAAGGGGGCTACCGCAAAAAAGGCCGCACCCCGCAACAAGCCGACGAAATCCTGCGCGGCGCAAGGGACCTGACGGAGGCCGGCGTCTGCGCAATCGTGCTGGAATCCGTAGTGGCGGAAACCGCTCGCCTCGTCACCGCACACATCCCGGTTCCCACAATCGGCATCGGCTGCGGCGAGCATACTTGCAACGGGGAGGTCGCCGTGCTCACGGACCTGCTCGGCTCGTTCCCGTGGTTCGTACCGCCTTTTGCGCGGCCCGAGGCGGATCTCGCCACCGCGATCCGCGCCGCTGCGGGCCGCTATGTGGCGAGGGTGAGCGGATCCTGACCCACGCCGGCCCGTGCTGCTCTACCTCCACATCCCCTTCTGCCACCGGGTCTGCCCGTACTGCTCGTTCCACAAACACACCCCGGGAAATATCTCGGTGCCGGGATTCACCGATGCGCTGATCTCGGAAATCCGGGCGCGCGTCACCAATCCTCCGCGCACCATCTACCTCGGCGGCGGCACCCCGAGCATGCTTCCCCCCGCCCAACTCCGGAAACTCTTCACCGCCTTGCGGGACACCTGCGACCTGCCCAACGCCGCCGAAGTCACCCTCGAGGCCAACCCGGCCACCTTCGACGCCGCCAAAGCCGCACTGTTCCGCACGCTGGGCGTCACCCGCGTCTCGCTCGGCATCCAGTCGTTCGCCCCCCATGTGCTGCACACTCTCGGCCGCGAACACGATCCGGATCAGGCGGGGGACTCGGTGAAGCTGCTCCATGAGGCGGGCATCCCCCGCATCAACATCGACCTGATGTTCTCCGTGCCGGGACAAACTCCGGAGGACTGGGCGCGCACGCTCGAGACGGCGATCTCGCTGCAACCCCACCACATCTCGGCCTACAATCTCACCTACGAGGAAGACACCGCATTCCTCGAGTCCCTGCGCGACGGGACCTTCCGTGCCGACGAGGATGCCGATGCACGGATGTTCGGAATGGCGGAGGACCTTCTCGAGAAAGCAGGCTTCGAACACTACGAAACCTCGAACTACGCGCGGCCCGGGATGCGCTCCACCCACAACGAGGGCTACTGGAACGGCGAGGACTACCTCGGGCTCGGCCCCTCGGCGGTCTCCACCATCGGGCACATCCGCTCGCGCAACATCGCGGACACGGCGGCCTACATGCGCATGATCGCCTCCATCGGCAACGCGACCACCGAATCGGAGGAACTCGACACCGCAGCACGCCGCATCGAACGCATCGCGCTCGGCCTGCGCACTTCTGCGGGCATCCAGCTCGACCTGCTCGACCCGACTGGCCTGGCACGCGCGCGGATCCTGGCGGACGAGGGCCTCGCCCGCATCGCGGATGCCCGCCTCGTCCCGACCGGCCGCGGCCGTGCACTGGTCGATGCGATCGCGGCGGAATTGATCTAGACCCGGAATGCCATCCGCGCCGAACCCCGCGCCTGCGCCATGCTGCGGCAAGACGGATGAACCCACGAAACAGGCTCGTCCGCACACCCGCATCCGCACCGCGAGTCCCCCGAAGGAGTTCCCCTCGGGGCCCTGCACCAAAGAATGGCAGGACGGAGCATGGATGACGGTGCCGACACCTCCCACCGGCTACTACTACCCTGATATCAACCCGCCCGGGAACCCATATCCGAACTCGATCAAAAACGGGTAACATATACACCGGAAATGCAAATATTCTTTTCTTTAAGGCAGATTCCGGGCATCTTTCCGGCAGTCAGGTACCGATGATATTGAGGATCGACCTCCTACGAATAAGACTGTTCGATAAAAAATACAGATATGCCAGATACCAGAAGAAACAACGATCTATTGAACGCTGCATTTGATGATGAGACGATTTTATCGGCCAGCACCCATGATCTTAAGCGGTATCTGTTGGCGTGCACAGAAATGCGTGAAGTTGACATACTGAACCAACGGGTGAAGGAGGGTCTTCCCAAGAGAGAAGCGTTCATCCGGCAACTTATCTCGATGCAACAAGCAGAGATTAGCCACAGGTCTTTAAAGAATCAAAGTAACTGGACTATAGCAATTTCGGTTGCAACGCTTTTGGTCCTCATTGTGACAACTTACTTTGATCACGCTTCATCAAGTTCCGGACCAATACCAAAATCACCAGTTGGCAGATCACAAGTGCCGCAACTTTTCGAGAGCAAGAGTAGTAACATTGAAAAGAAAGATGAAAGTGTAATACAAAAGAAGCAACAACGTACAGACTATGCCGAGCGCATGAAAATCGATAGTAAGCTTCCCGTCCAATTAGAGAATGGAGTCATATGGGAAGATGTATTTCATGCCGATGCAATCGATACACTAGTCTATAGCTATATCGGCAAGGCTAATGCAGATTCAGTGAAAGAGATTGCAGACAAGCTATGGAATTCTCCTGCAATTAAAGAGATTAAAGATCTTGGATTCATGGATATTACTTACCTTTGGATTAACACTACAACTAAGAAGGAATGGGGAGTGTATTCATCCAAGAATAGACAATGGTATCAGAGCATGGAAGAATACGCTAAAAGTCGATAGATAATTTAATCGAACAAGCCGCGACACGCAACCGCAAGGAGCCGTTTCGTTGAGATGATTTCCCATAACTACAACCTCAAACCCGTGAGTGACACTCGATCCCGCTCCTAGCGGTGCGTGCGCTCTACGTTCGCAAAAAAATACACTCATGACTCTAGAGGAACTCAAACAATGTGATGGCTTTACTGTGCAAGTGACGCTCTCGCATCTCTTGAAGTGCGTTTGTCCCCTAATGGACAGCCACAGCTATCGTGGCCAATCGGTGAAGGCTTTGAAGACGTGCTTCTGCTGCCACTCTCTGAGGAGGATGCGGCGTCGTTCCGGTTGCACGGCAACGAGAATATCTACTCGGCGATAAGGCTAAGCACGCAAGGCGGGAGACACCGCTCGTAGATGATGCCCCATGAGAACTCGAATCGTAACCCACAGGCCCACAAAAGAATGAACGTTATCTGTCCAATTTGCAATCAGACTTTGAATGCCGCAGATGTGCCACCCGGAACAAAAGTCAACTGTTCAAGCTGTCTTAATGACTTCTTGACCCCGGACTATGCCAAAGTTTTACCCGTTGCGCAGTATCAAGCAACCGTAGCAGCGGCGACGCGTGAACACGTCGAGCCATCAAACTTTTTCTCCAAGATCACCACGTTTCAGGGCCGTATCGGCAGGCTACAATACTTTTACGGCCTACTTTTCAAGTTGGGCCTGATGTTCGGTGTTGGTCTAATAATCATTTTTTTGTTTTCGATCACTAATGAGATGGAAGGTATCACGCTGGTCATCAGTTTGCCCTTATGCCTCTTCGTGATGTGGGTCAATCTGTCGCTTCAGGCGAGAAGACTTCATGATATGGGTCAATCTGGATTCTGGCTGCTTCTCTATCTAGTGCCCTTTGTAAATTACATTTTTGCTCTTGTCATTTACATTGCATGTCTCGCTTCCGAAGGCAACAAAAAGGCAAACAAATACGGCACAGCTCCACATCGGATATTCTAGCTTTCCATAGGCGATCCAACCTAACCAAGACAGGCTAACAAGCCGCGCCGTGACAATCACTACCAGCCGTTCAGTTTCGATGATGTTCTGTAACTACAACCCTAAACCCGTGCGTGACACGCGACCCCGCTCCTAGCGGCACGTGCGCTCTACGTTGTGCCGAGGAACAAGAGCGTGATGAGTCTGAAAAACTTGTCATTCGGAATCGCCCTTGCATTGAGCGCGTCGGGCGGTACCGCAGTGGTTTTTCCGGACCCCGGGAAGAGCGCAGAACCGGGAGGGCGGCGGACCGGACCGCGTTCCCGGGGCAGGTGACCGGGTGCGCGATCGAGGTGCGATGACGGTACCGTGGCCCCCGGCGATCGTGTCGGAGGAGGATGGGTGCCGTGATCTCCATTCCGCCGATCAGGGCTTGCCGACCGGCAGGGTCTTCTTCCATTCGAGCACGATCCCGGTGAGCCGCTTGACGACGGCGGGATGCTGCTCAGCGAGGTTCAGGCGCTCGCCGGGGTCGGCGGGGATGTCGTACAGCTGTGCGCCGTTTCCGTTCGGGTTGACGAAGAGTTTCCACTGTCCGTCGCGGATTGCGAGGGAGGGTGTCGTGTACTCCTCGCCGATCACCCCGCCGGTCCATTCCCAAAACAGGGGCTTGGTTCGGGGGCGGGTGGCTCCAAGCAGGATATCGCTCACATCCTCGCCATCGGGCCGCAGGTCAGGCGGCAGGTCCACGCCCGCGATCCGGCATACCGTAGGGAGCCAGTCGATCCCGCACAGCACGCTGTTTTCGTCGCGTTTTCCGGCTGCGACCTTGCCCGGCCAGCGCACCAGTCCGAAGGTGCGGGTTCCTCCCTCGTAGAGGCTGCGCTTGCGCGCGCGCACGGGGCCGGAGACGCCTACGCCGGCGTTGGCGGTATTGTCCACCCGGTAGTCTTCGGGTCCGTTGTCGCTCGAGAAGAGGATCAGGGTGTTTTTCGCGAGCCCGAGCCGGTCAAGTTCATCGAAAAACCGACCCAGCTGGGTGTCGATGTCGGTGAGTGCCGCGCAATGGATCTTCATTTGTGCGGGGAGGTTTTTCGCTGCGGCAAGGTAGTCCTTCGTCCATCCCGCGAAGGCAGGGTCGGAGGGATCGGGGTGGAGGTTCCGGTAGTCGGCAAGCTGCTCCGGTGTGGGGTCCAGCGGAGAGTGCGGCATTAGGGTCCAGAGATTCAGGTAAAACGGGCGGTCCTTGTGGAGTTGGACGAACTTGATGGCTTCATCCACGAACTTTGTGGTGGTTCTCGCGTCGTAGTGCGGCTCGGGCGATTCCCTCGGCCAGAATTCATTTTTGCCGAGGACATGGCGGGCGTGATCGATGCCGTAGGCGGCGAGATCCGGTGAGTCCGCGCCGTTGCCGAGGTGCCATTTGCCGATGTGTGCGGTGACATAGCCGGCCTTTTGGAGCAGCGAGGTAACGGTCGGGACCGTGGGGTCGAGCCAATTCGGCATCGATCGCGCCGCGTTGAGTTCGGGCGCGGCGAAGTGGCCGTGGATCCGGTGCCGTGCGGGCCAGTGCGAGGTCATGAACCCGCAGCGACTCGGCGAGCAGACGCTTGCCGGCGCGTAGAACTGCCGGAACCAGGTGGATTGTGCCGCGAAGCGGTCGAGGTTCGGGGTCTTGGCGTAGGGGTGGCCGGCGAATCCCGCATCCGCCCAGCCTTGGTCATCGGTGAGGATGAAGATGATGTTGGGCTTGCCGGGGGCGGAAGGGGGCGTTTCCGCCGCCTGTGCCGCGAGGATGCCCAAGGGGCTGCCGATGGTCAGCGCGATGCACGCCGCGAGCGGGAGCCGGGGAGCCAGGCAGCAGGCGCGCCGGAATGCGGCGAGGAGCCGGCGAGGGATGGGGAAAAGCGGCGGGTTCATGGCAAGAGCGATGGTTGCTGTGGCACGCGGAAAGGAGGCGAAGGGGTGCAGCGGCGGGATGCGGCGGGATGATTGCCCGCGCGCCCTTGGCTCAGTATTTCACGCTGCACCCGTAAGGCGCGTTCTTCGCGTTGGCCACGGCCTTGCCGGACAGAACCGCCTCGAGCGCGTTGGCGAACAACTTTTCCGCCTTGGCCACATCGGCCGCATCGACTGATTTCACCGAATCGATCGCTCCGTCATACAGCAGGGTGCCGTCGGTTCCGATGATGAACATATGCGGGGTGGTCTTGGCGCCGTAAGCCCTGCCGACTGCGCCTCCCTCGTCCATCAGGACATGGGCTGCCTTGCCGCCTTCCTTTGCGGCGCGTGCGGCGAGTGCCTGCGCGCCCATTCCCTTGCCCGGTGCGAAGGTGCTTACTGAGAGCCACACCGCGCCTTTTTGAGCCGCGGAAACCTGCATCGATGGCATGTTGCCGCCGACATAATGTTTTTTCACGAAGGGGCAGTCGAAGTTGATCCATTCGATCACCACCACCTTTCCCCGCAGGGCGGCGAGCGACACCTTGGCGCCCTTCACATCGGGCAGCTCGAAGGCGGGTGCGGGTTTGCCTGTTTCCGCCGCAGGTGCGGCAAGTGTGGCGGCAAACACCGTTGCGGAGCAGAGCAGGGACTTGAGGAGAGGAGCGCTGGATATCATGGTGTTGAGGATTTCGTCCCGAGAATATGGCGGCGAAATCCTGCCTGTCCACCGCTTTCGCGCGGAGGTGCGTGTACCGGGAAACGGCGGCACGGAACAATTTCCTGCAAGAACTCCCGTGCTCCGCAAGTAGAAGGATACGGATGAAACGTCTTCGTGTTTCCCGTTTCCGCCGCGTTCGTACGCGGGCCGGGGCCGTGTCGCGTCCATCGGGAATGTTCCTCGTTGTGGTCTTGCTCGTTCTCATTCCTGCGCTGCCCTGTTCCGCGAGGCGCGCACCGGATTCCGACGCGCTCTTGGTGCAGTCGGGCCCCGCCGAGAGGCTTCGCGAGGTGGTGCGCACTTCGGCGCAGGGCACGCTGGTCGCCTTGTTCGTGAAACCCGGCGAGAAGGTCCGCCGCGGCCAGTTGCTCGGACATCTCGATCTGGAGGAAACCAGGTGGAAGCGCGACCTCGCGCGGCAGGCCTTTGAGTCCAAGGCCGCGGTGGAGGCCGCCAAGCGCAATGCCGAGGCGTGGAGGATCAGCCGCGAAGAGGCCCGCCTGGCGGTGCGCAAGCGCGAGGCGGAAAGGACCCGGCTGGAATGGGCCACTGCGATGGAGGCGGTGCATCAGGCCCATTACGAGGCGGCGCTCGAGACCAAGGATCAGCAGCGCATCCAGTTCGAGCACTGGCAGTCGCAGTACGCCAAGCGCTTTTTGTACGCGCCCACCGATGGCGTGGTGTCCGACATCCGGGTGGAGCCGGGCACCAAGCTCACCGAGGCGGCAATGGTGCTGACGATTTCCGATGACGATGCTTACTCGGTTCCGCTGTCGGTGCCTTCTGCGGTGGCCGATGCGGCGCGTCCGGGTTCGGTCGTTTCGGTGCGTGCGCCGGACCGCAAGTCGGTGGGTCGCGCAAGGATCGAGCGGGTGAGCAGCGATCCGAGGGACGCCGGCAGCCGCATCGTCCATTTGTCGCTTCGGTCATCGGAGTTGCCTTCGGCGGCGCGTTCGCGCATTGCGGGATTTCGCTTCGAGGTGCTCCTGCCTCACCCGCCTGCGGTGGCGGGCCGCTGACGGCCGCCGCGCAGCGCGCGCAGCGTGATGCCGAGTCCGCCCACCACGAAAAGCGTCGGAAACCAGATCGTGTAGCCCGGCGCGAGCGGATCGGGCTTGAGCACGGCTGCATCCGGGTCCCGCGGGTTGACGCGGCAGGTGGTTTGCATCCCCTGCGGGAAGCGCGCCACGGACTTTTCCGCCTTGGAGCCGTTGGCATACCACGGATTTCCGCGGCGGGAGAGCAGGGATCCGGTGCGCATCGCGCCCTGCCACTCGTAGGCGAACACGACGGCGTGGCGGTACTCGGGTTGCGCGAACGGATCGTGCCGCCGTTCCTCGATGCGTGAGGAAAGGATGGTGCAGGGCAGCTCCGGCCAGGAGCGCATGTCCTTGGCGCGGTGCCATGCCGCGGCGAGCAGGAAGACGAAGACCGCGCCGATCGCCGCGGTGGCCGCGCCGGTGGCCGCGAGAAACCAGCGGCCGGGATCCATCCGGCGCGGCGATGTGCCGTTTCCGGTTGCTTGCCTTGCGGGCGGCATGGCGAGGGGCGCGGGCTCAGGCCTCCCTGCCGCAGCACTTCTTGTACTTCTGCCCGGAACCGCAGGGGCAGGGCGCGTTGCGTCCCACCGATTCGATCGCGAACGAGGGTTTGCGTTTCGGGAGGTTCAGTTTGATCTTCGGCGCATCCTCGTCTTGTTGCGCGCGCGTGTCGCCGTCGGTTTCCTCTCCTCCGTGGAGTTCGCGCGGGGCGCTGTGGAGTTGGCGCAGGAACGCCTCGAGATTGCCCGCCGAGCGGAAAAGGTTCTGCAGCGCCTCCTGGCGGATCGAGTCCATCAGGGTGACGAAGAGGTTGTAGGCCTCGTTCTTGTATTCCACGAGCGGATCCTTCTGGCCCTGCGCGCGCAAGCCCACTCCCTCGCGGAGCGCGTCCATGCGGTAGAGGTGTTCCTGCCACTGCTTGTCGATGGCCACCAGCACCATGCGGCGCTCCTCCTGGTCGAGCACCTCCGGCGGCAGTCCGGCGACGCGGACGCCGTAGGCGTCGCGGATCTTGCCGACGAGGAAGGCGGACACCGCCTCCGCATCCCCCGAGGCCGGGAGTTCCGCGGCGGCGATGTTCACCGGGATCGACGAGTGGATCCACTGCAGAAGATCCGAGAAATCCGGTTCGCCGGACGCGTCGTCCTCCACCAGCCGTTTCACCGCCGCGGGGACGGTTTCGGCGATGATTTCATCGACCAGTTCGCGCGGGCTTTCGGTGCTGAGCACCTCGTTGCGGTAGCCGTAGACCACCTCGCGCTGCATATTCATCACATCGTCGAAGTCCAGCACCCGCTTGCGCCAGGTGTAGTTGCGTTGTTCGACGCGTTTCTGGGCGGTCTCCACCGACTTGTTGAGCCACGAGTGTTCGAGTGCCTCACCCTCCTTCATCCCGAAGCGCTCCATGATCGAAGTCATGCGGTCGGCGGCCGCGAAATTGCGCATCAGGTCGTCCTCGAACGAGATGAAGAACTGCGAGCGGCCGGGATCTCCCTGGCGCGCGCAGCGCCCGCGCAGCTGGCGGTCGATGCGGCGCGACTCGTGGCGTTCCGTGCCGATCACGAAGAGTCCGCCGAGTTCCGGCACTTCCTGGCCCAGCTTGATGTCGGTGCCGCGGCCGGCCATGTTGGTCGAGACCGTCACCGCGCCGCGCTGTCCCGCGCGGGCGACGATCTCCGCCTCCTGCTCGTGAAATTTCGCGTTGAGGACCGCATGCGGGATCTTCGCGCGCTTGAGCATGCGCGCGAGGGTCTCGGACGCCTCGACCGAGGCGGTGCCGACGAGGCAGGGCTGGCCCTTCGCATGGGCTTCCTCGATGCAGGCCACCACCGCATTGAACTTTTCGCGGCGGGTCTTGAAGACCTGGTCGTTCTCGTCCACGCGCTTGTTGGGCCGGTTGGTCGGGATCGGCAGGACATCGAGCCGGTAGATGTCGTGGAACTCGGCCGCTTCGGTCTCCGCGGTGCCGGTCATGCCCGCGAGTTTCTGATAGAGGCGGAAATAGTTCTGGATCGTAATTGTCGCGAAGGTTTGCGTTTCCTTCTCGATCTCCACCCCCTCCTTGGCCTCCACTGCCTGGTGCAGGCCGTCCGACCAGCGGCGTCCGGGCATTTCGCGGCCGGTGTTTTCGTCGACGATCACCACGCGGCCGTCCTTGACCACGTATTGGACATCCTTTTCGTAGACGCAGTAGGCCTTGAGCAGTTGCGAGATGTTGTGGATTTTCTCGGCCTGCGAGTCCATGCGCGACTGCAGGAGTTCCTTGCGCTCCGCGCGTTGTTCCGGAGAGAGGGCCGCATCCGAATCGATCTCGGCATAGAGCGTGCCGAGGTCGGGCAGCGTGAAGGCCTCCGGGTCGTCCGGGGAAAGGAAGCCGCGGCCCATCTCCATCAGGTCGGCGTCGTGTCCCTTCTCGTCGATGACGAAGTAGAGTTCCTCCTTGAGTTCGAACAGTTCGCGTTTCTGCGTGTCCTGGTGGAAGGACAGTTCGGTTTTCTCCAGCAGGCGGCGTGCCTCGGGTTCCTCCATGAGGCGCATGAACTGGCGGTTGCGCGGTTGGCCGAGCTTGAGTTTGAGGAGTGCGCGGCCGGCCGTGTCCTTGTCGCCGGACTCGAGCGCCTTGCGTGCCTCGGTGGCCGTCTCGTTGCAGAGGAGGGTTTGTCGTTTCACCAGTTGGTCGACCAGCGGCTTGAAGCGGTCGTACTGGTGGGAGGAGTGCGAGGACGGCCCCGAGATGATCAGCGGCGTGCGGGCCTCGTCGATGAGGATCGAGTCCACCT
>CAZMUK010000029.1:0-27184 GCA_964569415.1 uncultured Luteolibacter sp.
CCGCGAGGCGATCCGTTTGGATCCCAACTCACCTGCCTTCCGGCACGATTTGGCGGTGGCGTTGAGCACCGCAGGTGATGCCCGCGGGGCGGTGGAGTCCTTGCGGGAGGCGGTGCGGCTTGCCCCGCGCGACGGGGAGTTCGCCTACAAGCTCGGTCTGGCGCTTCACGAGGCCGGGGACGGGAGTGGTGCCGTCGAGTGGTTGGAGAAGGCCGTCGAGCTCGATCCCCGCCACGCGCGCGCCTGGTACAATCTCGGTCTCTCGCGAAGTGCCGCGGGCAGGCCGGATGACGCCGTGGCCGCGTTTCTCAAAGGGGAGCAGGCGGATCCGGCCGATCCTGCGATTCCTTATGCGAGGGCCACGGTCCACGCGCGGGTGGGAAGGATGGACGAGGCCCGCGCCGCCGCACGCAAGGCCTTGGCAGCGGATCCTGGTCATGCCGATGCGCGGGTCCTGCTCGAGCGGTTGGGCAGGTGAGTTGTCTCCTTCCTCGTCTCTTGCGCTTCGGGTGTTGTTCCGGATTGGTTTTCAGGGATCCGGGCTTGCCGGGGCAGGGAATATTCGGACAGGATTCCGCTGTGTCCGAAGGTCCCGCAACCGCCCGGTTTTGGAAGGCGTATGTGTGTCCGGATTGCCGCTGCCTGATGCGGATCCCACGCGGGCACGATGGGGCGGGCGTGCAGTGTCCGGCGTGCATGGTCTTGTTGCGGATGCCTGAGGGGAGCACGTTTCCGTTGGAAACCCGGGAAAAGGCGCCGGTGGTTCCTTACGGCACTTTTCATCGGAGGACCGACGATGCTTGGGAAGCTGGGCAACCTGTGGCAGCCGCTCCTTCCGGGGGGCGATGGTGGCCTTGGGTTTTCGGCGTGTTGGGTCTTGGTCTGCTTGGCGCGTCCGTCCCCTTCGTGATTGGAGTGTTCAAGGCGGATCGCATGCAAGCGGCATTGATGGCGCGGCCGCAGGAGCGAGCACCCGCTCCCGGAGATGGGCGCGTGGAGATCCCTGCGAGGGAGACAGTCGCGGCGGACAAGTCCGATCTCGCGAACTGGAGTCCGATCGAATTTCGCGAGGCTGCGGAGCCCGTTGTGCGGCGTTTTCTGGAGGCTGCGGAGGTCGGGGACTTGCTCCCGGTCGTGAGGAATCCCGAGCGTGTTGAGGGGCGGTGCGGGCGGATGTTTCCCGGGGGCAAGTTCCCGGCGGCGGGTTTTCATGCCTTCGATCCCGACATGAACGCGCAGTATGCGGGCAATCTCGCGATGGTTCCCGTTGTCACCAAACAGTTCCGCCCGCGAAACCTCTACCTTGTCTTGGGCGAGTCGGGCTTGAAGGTGGATTGGGAGGCGTGGGTCGGTTGGTCGGAGACTCCGTGGCAGGAGTTCTTGGAAAAGCGGCCGACAGAGGCGCAATTGTTCCGGGTCGAGCTCTCGGAGACCATTTACGCGCTGGGAGCGTTTCGTGACGAGTCCAAGTGGATCGCCTTCCGGCTGGATTCCCCGGATGGCGACGAATTCATGTACGGGTATGTGGTCAAGGACTCCGAGCTCGGGAGAAGGATGGCGGCACAGTTTCTCCGCACGGGTGGCGGCGGAAAACCGCGGATCACGGTTGCCGTCAAATTCCCCACCCCTCCCGGCGAGCGTGCCCAGGTTCTCATCGACCGGTTGGTTTCCGAAACCTGGTATGTCGATAACGAAGGATCCCCGTGAGCAACATTCCCACCACCTACGACAAGGCCCTTGAGTTGAATCTCGACCCGCCTGTGTATGGCACCTTCGCCGAGATCGGCGCCGGCCAGGAGACCGCCAACTGGTTTTTCCGCGCATCCGGCACCGCCGGTCTCGTGGCCAAGACCATTTCCGCCTACGACATGACCATGAGTGATGCCCTGTACGGGCGCACCGAGCGCTATGTGTCCGAGCAGCGTCTCGGCGCGATGCTCGATCACGAGTACGGCATTCTGGTGAGCCGGCTCGGTCCCAAGCGGGGAAAGGACACCACTTTCTTTTCCTTCTGCAACACGGTGCGGGCGCGCGGGTACAAGGACACCGGCGAATGCCACGGCTGGCTGGGCATCCGCTTTCAGACCCGCCCGGGCGAGGCTCCGTCCGACATCATCCTCCATGTACGCCTGCTCGAGCAAAGCTCCCTCGACCAAATGGAGGCGCTCGGCATCATCGGCGTCAACCTCATCCACTCGGCGTTCCGTCATCGCCACGACCTTCGCCGCTTTGTCGTTTCCCTGCTCGACAACATCGAGCCCGGGCGGGTGGAGGTGGATCTCCTGAAGTTCGGCGGGCACGGCTACGGATCCTTCGACAACCGCCTTTGCGCGCTGGAGTTGGTGCAGGCCGGGCTGACCGACGCCACCATGTTCCTGCCCACCGGCGAGGTGGTGCAGCCGGCGGAAGCCCTGTACCGCAAGCCGGTGTTGTTGTTGCGGGGCAGTTTCGATCCCGTACTCAACCTTCATCTGGCGATGCTGGATCAGGCGCGGGAGGGTTTCGGCAAAAAGCTCCCCGCCGCGGATCGTGGCGGAGAGGTGGAGCTTTGCGAAATTTCGATGCACAACCTCTTGCGTGGGCAGGGGATCGACCCCGCGGATTTCATCGCCAGGGCGGATGCCTTGCAGGGCTTGGGCAAGACCGTTCTGGTTTCGCGTTGTGCCGAGTTCCACCGCATAGCGGCCTTTCTCAACCGCTGCACCGACCGGCCGGTGGGAATCGTGCTTTCGATCGGTCTTCTCAACGAGTTGTTCAAACCCAAGTGGTCGGAGAATCTGGCGGGCGGCCTGCTGGAATCCTTTGGGCGGCTCTTCAAGGAGGGCGTGACCCTGCATGTGTTTCCGTGGCGCAACCGCAGGACCGGCGAATTGGTCACGGCGGAGTGTTTCAAGGCTCCCGACGATTGCGTGCATCTCTACCGGCATTTCGTCGAGAACGGGCGGATCCTCGGTGTGGCGCTGGGCAAGGGTCAGGAGGTTTTCCTCGACCACACCGGCCGCGATGTCCAACGGATGATTGCCGAGGGGGATGCGGCTTGGCGGCGGTTGGTGCCCGAACTGGCCTGGCCGGTCGCCACGCGGCACGCCGGCGTGGCTTTGCCCGGGGCGGCGGGTGGTGCGGCTTGACCGCGGGGGAGGTGAGTGCACAGGATCCCGCCATGCAACCTCTCTACGAAGGCAAGGCCAAGCGTCTCTGGAGCACGGACGATCCGCAGGTGTTGCGGATGGAGTTCAAGGATGACGCCACCGCCTTCAACGGCGAGAAGAAGGCGAGTTTCGCCAACAAGGGTCGCTTCAATTGCTCGATCAGCACGCTGCTCTACGGCATGCTCGGCAAGCAAGGGGTCGCGACGCATTTCCTCAGAAGGATCGACGACACCAATGTCGAGGTTGCCAAGGTGCGGATCCTGATGGTGGAGGTCATCGTCCGCAACCTTGCGGCCGGGAGTTTTTGCAAGCGCACCGGTATCCCCGAGGGAAAGGAGTTTTCCGCTCCGGTGGTCGAGTTTTGTTACAAGAGCGACGAGCTCGGGGATCCGCTGATCAACGAGGACTACATCCGCGAGATGGGACTTGCGACTCCGGAGGAAGTTGCGTGGCTGCGCGAGTCCGCGCTCAAGGTCAACGGGTTGCTGGTCCCCTTCTTCGGCGAGTGCGGTTTGCGCTTGGTGGATTTCAAACTGGAGTTCGGCAGATTGGAGCGGGATCCGTCGAAGTTGGTGTTGGCCGACGAGATCAGTCCGGACGGTTGCCGTTTGTGGGACTTGGAGACCGGGGAGCGGATGGACAAGGACCGGTTTCGCCGGGATTTGGGAAACATGATGGAGGCCTACGAAGATGTGCTGGGTCGGGTGAGCCGCCGTCTGGGTGTCTGAAGGCGCGGATTCTTGACGGCGGCGGATCTTCCGGTGTAGGGAACAGGCGTGTTTCGTGTTTTTCTGTTCCTTTTGCTCGGGCTGCCGCTGGAGGCGGGGCTGGTCGCCACTTTTCGGACGACCCGTGGCGATATCCGGGTTTCTCTTGCACATGACAAGGCGCCGCGGACGGTCGCCAACTTCATGACGCTGGCGACGGGCGGTCGCGCGTGGATCGATACGCGCAACGGGGCCTTGCGGCGCACGCCGTTTTACGACGGCACGGTCATCCACCGCGTTGTGAATGATCCGGATTTTCGGATCGCGCAGGGCGGATCGCCCAAGGGAGACGGTACGGATGGTCCCGGATATGTGTTCCGGGACGAGTTTCATCCCGGTCTCACGCACCAACCCTACATTCTCTCCATGGCCAACTCGGGGCCTGATAGCAATGGGAGCCAGTACTTCTTCACAGGCGGCGTCGGGGCTCCGTGGTTGGATGGAAAGCACAGTGAGTTCGGTGCGGTGGAGGATGCGGCAAGCCGCTTGGTTGTGGACGCGGTGCTCGCGGCCGGAAGCGGGGCGACGGGGATTCTCGGGATCGGGTTCACGCGCGGGGATGCCGCGGCGCTTGCCTTCGATGAAACGGCGCAGGGCCTGCCGGAATGTGAGGCGGCGGAAGGATCGCCCGCCGTGGTGCGCAACTCGGCCACCACCTTTCGCTTTGTCCGCCCGCAGGCCGCGGGTTCGATATTCATGGCGTTCCGTTCCGACAACCTCTCCTCGTGGACTCTGCTGGGCGAGGTGTTGCAGGGTACCGGATCCACGGGATATGACTCGATTCAGTACGACAACGCGAATGCTCCGCGGGGTTTTTACCGCAGCCTGCTGGTCACTTATCCGGACGCCATCACTCCCGCGTCGATGGCGGGAAGGACTTTGGTGGCGCGCTACGGGGTGGCGGACGGGGCGGGTGGCGAGAGCGTGACCTGCGTGTTCAACGGCCAGGGCTCCGGCGGTCTCGCGGTGTTGTCCGAGGTTGACGTTGTCGAGCGGGCGTTCACCACCACCTCGTACAGCGCCCATCCCTATCGTCCCGAGTGGATCATTTTTGTTGAAGGCATCGGGTACCTGAGGATCCGCGGTCGCCTGACAGGGGAGACCGCGACGCTGTATGGGGGCGAGGATACCGTCGAGTTTTTCACAAACTCCGCGTGGGCACCGCTGGGGGAGGGTCCCTTGTCCCTCAGCAAATGACCCGATTTCGGTCGGGCTTGCCACGCTTGCGTGGTCGCGGGTACCTTCGCGGTGAACCGGCCGGGGGGCGGCTGCATCCGGATGATCACGCTTCTTTTCAGTTGTCCGCACGCCACCTGTGTCATCCCCGGTGCGCACCGGGAGATGTTCAAGGGGGCTGAGGAGATCGTCCAGTCGCCCGAGGGTTGGGACCCCGGTGCCCTGAATCTCGCGCAGAGCCTCTCGATGAGGTTCCATGTTCCGCTCGAGTACGCGGGTGCCACGCGCTTGCTGGTGGATCCGGATGCGGACGGGGACGGGAGATGGAGCCGCTATGCGGAGGGGTTGGGCGATGCGTCACGGGAGCGCATCTTCGAGCGGCATGTGGCGCCTTACCGTGACCGGCTTTCGCAGCGTGCCGCGGGTTCGCTCGCACGGGGTTCGAAGGTGTTGCACATCTCGGTGCACACTCTCGTTTCCGCTGACGGCATGGTGCTTCTGGAAACCCCTGCGGGTGCGGTTGGCGCGGCTGACATAGCGGGGAAATGGTGTTCACTCATGCGCCATCACGACATCCAGGTCCGGCACGAGGCATCGGCGGCTCCGGGTGCCGTGCACGCCCGCCTGATGAACGATCATGGGCGCGATGCCTACCTGCCGCTGAGGCTGGTGGTATCGCAGGTGTTTTTCCTCGAGGGTCGGCCTTGGAAATGGGACAGCCTCAAGCGGAGGGTGATCGACACCCTGCAGACCTTGCTTGACGAAGGTCCGCGGGTCAGCGGCCAAGAAGACCTTTCGTCTCATTGATGCCGAGTCCGCGTTGTTCGCGCCAGTCGACGGTCTCGGGTGCCTTGTATACCCTGCGGCGAAAGTCCGTTTCCGCATCGGAAGGGGTGCCGGGCCGATCCTGCGAGGTTTCCCGGGCTGCATCGGTGGCGTAGGTGCCCGGCGTCTGGTTTTCCGGGAGGATCGCCCGCTCCGCGGCTTCGCGCGAGGTTGTTTGCCCGTAGCGCGAATTCTTTGCGAAGCGACTGCCGTCGGTGGGGCCCTCGTAGCTGCCTGCGTTGTATTCGCTGCCGCCCTGCCATGTCTTCCGGTCGAGATCCTTGGTCGCAAAGGTTCGCTTGCTCTTCTGGGTGTTCGCAAAGGGGCCCTGCCTGCGGCCGTCGAGCCAATGCCGTTGGTCGGAACCCGGGACCCAGTTGCCGTCCGCATCCTGCCGGTATCCGGGAGCTTCGGCGACCCTTTGGGAGAGTGACTTGCGCGGGGCGGGGCGAGCTTGGTCGCGGCCGGGATCGGTCCCCGAGCAGGAGGGAAGGAGGCAGAGCAGGGCGCAGGTGGCTGCCAGCGGGCGGAGGAGTGCGTTCACTGCCGGAGGATTCGTTTTTCGAGTTCCGGGTCGGGTACGGCGCCGCGTTCGAGCGCCTGCTGATAGAAACCGCGGGCGTCGTCGATGCGACCCTCGCGCGAGCAGATCAGCGCGAGGTTGTAGTAGGGTTCGTTGGGAAGCGGATCGGCGTTGATGGCTGCCTTGAAGTGGGACTCCGCTTCGCGGCCTTTGCCGAGGCGGTAGCAGACCGTGGCCAGCATCATCTGGTTCTTCGGATCGTCGGGCGAGAGTTCCACCGAGCGCCGCAGGGTTGGTTCCGCGGCCGCGAGGTCGCCGAGTCGCATCAGGGAAAACCCGAGCATGCGGTGGGCGTAGGGGTTCGAGCGGTCGAGCTCCACCGCGCGGCGGAATGAGTCCGCCGCCTCCGGATATTCCCCGAGGCGGAGGTGGACCACGCCGAGTTTGCAGAGTGAGGGGGTATGGCCCGGGTGTTGGTCGAGGATCATCTCGTAGAGTTCCCGGGTGGGAAGAAGGCGGCCGGCGAGGAAGGATTTTTCCGCGGTCCGTTCGTAGACCGAGATGTCGCGGTTGAGTTGGTCGGTGGCGGCGCTGACCGTGGCGCTGTCCCTGGCGAAGGGCGAGACGAACTCTCCGTCGACGGTGCGGTCCGCGACGAACTTCATTTCCTCGTGGTTGAGTTCGAAATCCCCGCCCTCGAAGATTTCCACCGCTTCCGCGAGTTTTTCATCCTCGGAGCCCAGTTGCCGGGCGGCGGCGAGGAGGAGGTCGCGTGCCTGTCGTTGGCGTTCCTGGACGCGGAGTTGTCGGCGAATCAGGTCGCGCAGCAGTTCCACCTCGGCGGGGTCGGCGCCGGAGGCACCGGAGGCGAGGGCCGCTTCCTCCGAGCGAAGTCGTTCCTCAAGTTCGCAGATCCGCCTTTCCTGTTCGCTGCGTTCCCGGCGGAGACTGTTGATCTGGGATTTGGCGATTGCCAGATCGCGCAGCGATTCCGCGATCGTGTCTTTGTCGGCACTGCCCTCGTTTGTGAGCGCGTCGATCCGCTCCTGCGCCTCCCGCATGTCGCGGGCGAGTGCCATGTTCTGGGCGATCAGGTCCTGGATGCGGCCCGATTCGTTGAGCTTGAGGAGGGCCGACATCTGGTCGCGTTCAAGCAATAGTGCGTCGTGTTCCTTGCGCAGGGCGGCGAAGGATTCGCGGCTTTCCTGAAGTTCGCGCGCGAGACCGGCGATGCGTTCCGTGGCTTCCGCCAGTTCCGCGTCCTTGCCGGCGAGTGCCTTTTCGAGGTCGGTGATTTGTTTGCGCTGGCCCTTGACCACCTCGTTGGTGGTTTTCCGTTCCGTGTCGAGATCGCGCTGGATTCCGGCCTGGGCGGTGAGCGATGCATCGCGTTCGCGGCGTGCGGCGGCAAGTTCCTGTTCCAAGTGTGCCGCGCGGGAGACTGCCTGCTCCCGGGCTGTTTCGCTTTGTTTCAGGGCCCGGGCCATCGCCATCCGTTCCTGTTCCAGGGACCGGATTCTTCCGTTGAGTTCATCGAGTTGTGTCTGAAGCGGGGCGGCGGCGAGTTTCGCGCGGAGGTGCCTCACCAGCTGCTCCGCAGCATCCAGGCGGCGTGCGAGGTCGGTATTCGCGCCGGCGGCATGCCGGCGACGATCCTGGGCCTTGCGTTGTTCTTCGGGGTTTCGGTTCACGCGGGAGCGGAGTTCTTCATTGCGTCGGGACAAGCGGGCGGATGCTGCCGCGGCAGCATCCGCGGCGGTTTGTGCGGCGGCGACTTGCCTGCGGAGGGCGACCGTGTTCGCGTTGTCCCGGAGATTCGATTGCCAGTTCGCCGCCTCCAGTTGTTGGCGGAGAGCCTTGTTTTGTGCGGCGAGCATTTCCGCGCTTTCGGCAGCCCTTTGAGCCGCAGCAAGGCGCTCCTGGAGCGAGTCGTCATTTTCGCCATTCTTGCGAAGTGCGATCGCCTCTGTCTCCAGAGCCTTCAAATCCTTGCGAAACTTTTCGTTGAGGCGGGTCAGTTCCGCGTCTTTTGTGGTGGCCAGGGCGATCTGCCGGCGGAGTTCCTCGTTCTGTGCTTGGAGATCCTTGGCGGCCTCGGAGCTATTGCCGGCCTGCTGCCTTAATTCAGTAACCGTCTTTTCCAGTTCCTTCGTCCGTTTGGCGGCGGCTTGCGCCGCGGCGAGTGCCGCCCGGAGCTGCTCGTTTGTTTTCCCGAGCAACGCCGCGCTGCGAGCGGTCTGTTCCGCAGTCGCGAGTTGTCGGCGCAGTGCCTCGTTTTCCTTGGTGAGTCCGGTATTCCGGGTTGCGTTCTCCGCCCGGAGTTTGCGCACCACCGCCTCGCTCTCGCGACGGAGCCGGTCAACCTCCGCCTCCGCATCCTTGAGGCGGCGCGCCGCAAGCGGGTCGGCATCGAGCACGGACTTCGGTGGGGGGCGGACCGCCGGGCGTACGGAGGGCGTTGGTGGTTTCGGCCGGGACGCCCCTTCCAGTTCAGCCACCGCATCGCGTTGCCTCCGGTATTGGCCGTCGGCTTTTTGTTGGATTCGCAGCAGGGATTTCTCAGTTGCGGTCCAGCGTGGGCCGACCATTTCCGGTTTCCAGTCCGGGTAGAACTTTCGCACCGAGCCGAACAGCTCGGCGGCCTGGCGCATTTTCGAGAGGGCCTCGGTGAAGTTGCCGGATTCCTCGGCTTGTTCGGCGGAGCGGGAGGCGAGGTACCCTTGGAGGTACACATCCGAGGGATCGAACTGAGCGCCCGCCGTTCCTTGGGCGCTGATTGGCTCGCCGAAGAGCGAGAGGGCGAGGCAGAGGAGCATGGCCAACCAGCGACGGCCCGGGCGGCGGGGCGGACCGCAGCGTCGGGTGCCGGGAGCCGCCGACATCGGGGGTTTCATCGGGCCGATCCTATCGCGGAAGCGCTGCACCGCAAGGAGGATTGGGGACGGACAGGGAGGGAGGAAAACCTTGCGTGGCGTTGCCGACCGGAAATGCTGCGGGCGTGCGATTGGTGTGTCCGGATTTTTTTACCGGGAGCCCCGCGGGCTGCGCCGAGGGGCTGGTCGGCTGTCATTTCCGGTGGGGCGCCTGCGAGGGTCGGATCGTTGAGACCGAGGCCTATTCCTGTGAAGGCGATGAAGCCTGCCATACCGCCTTCCGGCCGTCGGCGCGGGCTTTTGTGGACGCGCATGAGCCAGGGGACGCGTATGTCACGCTCAACTACGGGATGCACTGGATGTTCAACATTCTCGTCAAGGGTACGGGCGGGTGGGGGTTTGTGCTCTTGCGGGCGATGGAGCCGGTGCGCGGCCTCGGGTGGATGAGGCGGAGGCGCGGTGATGTGGTCGACGAGCGCCTGATGGCGGGTCCCGGATGCCTGACCCGCGCACTGGGCGTCGATGGCAGGGCGCATGGGTGCTCCTTTCTCGCGGGGCCTCGGAGCGGATTGCGAGCCGGCAGTACGGTGCGCGTCGTGGCAGGCCCGCGGATCGGGATCGTCAAGGCCACCGAGTTGCCATGGCGGTTCGGGGATGTTGCGTCTCCATCCCTGAGCCGGAAATTTCCCCAAGGCTCGTCAGTCGGAAGCCGCAGCGGGATCGCAGGTTGAATCGCGACTCCCATCCCGGGGCACCAAGATGGTGAAGCGGGTTGCTTGGCCGGGTACTGAAGTCACTCCGATGCTTCCCCCGTGAGCCTCCACCGCGCGTTTCACGATCGAGAGTCCGAGGCCGGTGCCCCGGACCTCCTGCTGGGAGTGATGTTTCTCCACCCGGTAAAAGCGGCGGAAAATGTGGGGTAGGTCGGCGCTGGGGATGCCGATGCCGTTGTCTTCGACCCAGATGCGGGTGCCATCCTCCGTGCGCTCGCAGCCGATGGTCACCTTCAGGCCGGGCCTCGGGTTCTGTTTGAGTGCGTTTTCCACCAGATTGAAAAGCACCTGGGTCCAGTAAAAGCGGTCTCCCCTGATGACCAGACCTTCGTCATTCATTTCCGTCCGGATTTCCGCGTTCCGGTTGCGAATCACCGACTCCAAACGCTCGATCACATCCTGGATGCAGGCGCGGAAGCGGAATGGTTCGACGTTGAGTGAGTTGGCCTCGCCCGACTCCAATTTCGAGATGACCAGCATGTCCTCGATAATCCGGGAGATGCGGTCCGAGTGCTTGCGCATCACCGAGAGGAAGCGGCGGGTCGTCTCGGGGTCGTCGACCACATTGTCATCGAGCAGGTTCTCAAGATACCCGCCGATGATCGCCATGGGGGTTCGCAGTTCGTGGGATGCGTTGGCGACGAAGTCCTTGCGGACTTGTTCCGTCTGGTGTTCGGAGGTGACATCGCGAAGGATGACGCGGGTGATCGGCTCCGGGTCCTGGGAGGTGGGGAGTCGTGCGGCGTCGATCACCCAGGCATTGATCCCGCGGGTTTCGCGGTCTCCACGCGGCGAGGTTTGCTGGGAGAGCACGATTCTTGATTGCATGGCCTCTCCGGTTTCCACGCAGCGGAGGATCGGTTGGGCGAGGCGGGTGTCGACGAGGGTCTCGCCGATCGTGCGTCCGACCAGTTCGCGCGGGCCGAGGAGCGAGCGGGCGGCGGAATTGGCGAAGCGGATGCGACCGGCGGAGTCCACGAGCATGAAGGCATCGCCGAGGGCGTCGAGGAGGCGGTTGCGTTCCTCGCCGGCCTCGAGGATTTCCCGTTCCACGCGCACGCGCCATGCTTCCGAGTCCGCCTTTGCCTCTTCGGCGAGGCGGCGGTTGCTGCGTTTCGATATCATCAATGCGACGAAGGGGGGTGCGGCCGCGATGGCTGCGGTGACTGCGGTTTCCAGTAAGTTCATTCCTGCGGTTCCGCCACCCGGTAGCCCACGCCCCGGACGGTTTCAACCCAGGATCCGTATTCTCCCAATTTCTGCCGGAGGCGCTTCATGTGCGTGTCCAGAGTCCGGCTGTGGGCAGTGTCGCTGTAGCCCCAGACCGAGCGGAGCAGGTCGGTCCGATCCTGCTCCTTGCCGGCGCGCTCGCACAGAAAAAGAAGCAACTTGAACTCGGTGGAGGTCAGTTCCTTGGGTTCGTTGTTCAGGTAGAACCGCACCGCGTTTTTGTCGAAGCGGAACGGCCCGAAGGCAAAATCCGTGGGGCCGGGCGCGGCATCGCTGCGTTTCAGGATGGCCTGGATGCGCAGCAGCAGTTCCTTGGGACTGAAAGGTTTGGTCAGGTAGTCGTCGGCACCTGCCTCGAGGCCGTGGATCCGGTCCTCGGTCTGGGCGCGGGCGGTGAGCATGATCACCGGGACGGAGGCTGCGCGGGGGTCCCGCTTCATTTCCCGGAACACCGCGTAGCCGTCACGGCCCGGCAGCATCAGGTCGAGCACGATCAGATCGGGCCGCTCGCGGAGCGCCATTTCGGTTCCGGTGATGCCGTCGGCCGCGATGAGCACCTCGAAACCCGCGCGTCGGAGGTTGAACGCGATGAGTTCGGAGATATCTTGCTCGTCCTCGATGATCAGGATGCGACTCATGCCCGGATG
Source organism: uncultured Luteolibacter sp. (assembly GCA_964569415.1). Classification (GTDB taxonomy): domain Bacteria; phylum Verrucomicrobiota; class Verrucomicrobiia; order Verrucomicrobiales; family Akkermansiaceae; genus Luteolibacter. The sequence continues at coordinate 11,964 of CAZMUK010000029.1, forward strand.
GGCGGAGTCAGACAGATCCGGGGATGGGGAAAAATCAGGCTCTTGTGACGAGTTTGTCACATAAGGAGGCGGCTTGTGTGACGGGGGATGGTCATCGGGTTGGGCCGGGTTCAGGTTCCGGAAAACCGGGCATGCCAGTCCCGGTAGACCAGCGGCGAGATTTCGGAAGGTTTGATTTCCGAGCGGCCTCCCCAGAACACATTCGTGTATGAGACCGGGATGCCCATGTCGGCCAAATGGCGATCGATCGCCGCCTTGTGGGCGAGGACCCGGTCCTTTTCGGTACCGTGGACCACTCCCATGATGTTCACATTTCCGAAGCGCGGCCCCCCCTCGCGCCAGTAGCAATGGGTCATGCAATAATGGCGCCCGACCTCGCCGCCGCCCTCGATTTCCCGGCCCGGCGGGACCGCCCAGTGAAACAACCCGTTGAAGCGGGTGACGCGTTGGCCGGTGGAGGAGGGTTTCACATGCTCGAGAAAGGTCGAGAAACGCCCGATCACGCGCTTCGCGTTGAGTGTCTCCGCCACCTCAAAAAACCGCTCGAGGGTCACACCGGCGGCCGTGGCACGCGCGTTCCATGGGTCGGGCCGGATTTCATCCGGGGTGAGTTCCTCCTTGAGGGCGAGCAGCACTCTCCATTCTTCCGGGGAGAGCGCCACCGTGGCGGTGGTGGTCATTGAGGCTGGTTCGTCCGCTTTCTCTCCGGGTTCGAGTGATTTCCGCCGAGTGTGGCCCACACCAAGTGCGAAGACTCCGTTGGCGGGCATCAACAGGTACTCGGTTGCTCCGGTGAGTCGTGTGAGGACGGTGGCGTGGTGGTCGAGTGATTCGCCGACCGGGACTTTGAGGGTCGTCCAGAGGCGGTATCCGGAGCCGGAGACTTCGCTGTCGGTCGAGCGGATGACCACATGGCCTGAGAACGGGTCCTCCTGCGCCATGAAATCGAAGGCGGCGTTGAGCGACTCCTCGGGGACTTTCCAAGCGACCAGAGCGCCGTGGGCGAGCTTGGTCGAGAGCAGTGTCTGGCGGACCCGACGGATTACTCCCGCCTCGAGCATCGCGCGGATGCGGGTGAGCACCGAATCGAGGGGCACGCCTGCTGTTTCCGCGATGAAGTGGAAAGGCTGGCGCTGGAAACCCGCGACAAGGTCTTCCGAGACGGCGAGGATCCTGGCGTTGAGGGGGTCGTTGTGTTCGACGGGGATCGTTTGGGACATGATTGGGGTTGGCGCAGCGAGGACCCTGCAGCGGGCCACCCGGCAGGCGGGAAGAACCCTCGCTCCTCATGTCGCCTTTGGCAACACCATCGCTGGGTGCGCCACCGTTCCGGGGAGGTGGATCAGCGCCCGGAGGGCATCAGCGCCCTGATCCGCAGGAAGCGGTTGGTTTCCCCGTCGGCAGGCAAGGTCAGGACCACCTCCTCCCCCGTGACGGTGACATGGCCGAGCGTCCCGTCGGTATCGGGAACGGGATGACTGACCGGCCAGTTCAGGAGGTCCGGGGATTCCTCAATGACCACGGGGTGGCCTTTGGAGGCCTCCGATCTCCGGAACCGGTAGGTGAGCGCCGACCCTTGGCGGGTGAGCTCCGGCATGTCCGCGGCGGCGGTCGCCGAGGCTGGATCCGATCCGAACACAAGCTCAATACCGTCGGGGATTCCGTCCCCATCGGAGTCCGCATTCGGTTCGGGGAGGCTCGTGTTTGCCATGGTGAAACCGCCAGTAAGGGATGTGGTGGAGAGACCGTTCGCCAGGGATGCAGTGGCGAGGGCGGCGGTTTGTTTCACTAGTGCCACCGAATTCCCGTTGTGGTCGTACACGAGGCCGTAGCCTGCGGGCAGGTTGTTCACCGTGCTGAACCTCCCCGTCGGTGGAGGTCCGGTGAAGGTGATCAGGACATAGGCTTGTTCGGCCGGAGATCCGGTGACGGCGAGTTCGAGTGTTCCGCCGTTGATGGTAAGCGAGCCGTTCACCGCGAGCATGTCGTTTGCCGGCATCGCCGAGTCATTGATCTCGATGACGAGTGCCGACGGGTTTCCGAGGACCGTTGATCCGGCCGAGAGGGTGCCGCTGCCGATGCCCGGGATGATGGTTCCATCGGCGGCGAGCGTGCCACTGATGGTGCCGCTGCCTCCCAGGGTTGCGCCGGGAGCGACGCTGACGGCGCTCCTTTCGTGCAGCGAACCATTGACGAGGAGGGTGCCGTTGCCGACGAAGGTCGGCCCGGTGTAGGTGTTCGCACCGCCGAGTATTTGCGTGCCCGCCCCTGTCTTGGTGAGCGCCATGTTCGGCGCCAGGTCGGAGATGACATTGTCGTAGGTCACGCTGCCGGACTGAGGATTGATCCGGAGAGTCGTGATGTTCGTGTCGCTGGTGACGGCATCGGCGAGGTTGCGGCCGCTGATCAGGCCGCCGATGGCGTAGGTACCGGTGCCGGCATTCGCATCGGTCGTCCCCGTGCCGCCGGTATCGAGTGGGCTGTTCTGGAGAGCCGAAGGATGACCCAATTGCAGGATTCCCGCGGTTGCGCGCGTTGGGCCGGTATGAGTGTTGGCGGCGGCGAGGCGGAGGACGCCGGTGCCTGTACCGCTGCTCGTCCTCTCGAAGCCGCCGCTGCCGCCGATCGCGCCCGCGAGGATCAGGTTTCCATTTCCCAACACATCGATCGAGAAATGACCGGGGGTGCTCTCGTTGATGGTGACCGTGCCCGTGTAGGTTGCTGTGTTCGGGTTTGCGTGTGCCAGGGTCTTCCGGTTCCCGTTGTCGGAAACCACGACAGGGTTGGCGATATTGACGGCCGACTGGCGCAGGACGGCACCTGTGCCGTTCAGGGTGACCGGGCCGGTGCCGAGGCCGTTGGAGTTGTTGACCTGAACCACACCCCCGTTGATGAAGACTCCGCCCGAGAAGGTGTTTGCCGAACCAAGCACGATGCCAGCGCCCGTTCCGGTCAGGGTGATGGACCTCGGTCCGCCCGTCTGGATGATCGGCCGGTTGATGACGAGTTGTCTGGCGGTGCTGTGCATCGCGACGAGCAGTCTGTCGGCGAGGACGATATTGCCGCCGTCCATGCCGAGCGTGTGTGCGGCGGCAGGTGTGGATCCCGCATCGACGGTCAGCGTGGCTCCATAGCCTCCCCCGTCAAAGGTCAGATTCGCCGGGACCGTGCCGGCTGCCGTGGTTGTGAGGCGAATGGTCACCTGGCTGTCGGCAGCCGAATTGAAAGTCAGGTTGCGGATCGTTCTGGCGCTGCCGAGGAAGTTGTTCATCCGCAGGGTGCCGCTGGCAAAGATGACCTCCGCCGCATTGCCGAAGGGAGGCAGGAGATTGGTGTCCCAGTTTCCCGTCGTTCCCCAGCTCGCGTCAGATGCTTCGCCGTCCCAAACCCTGCTGAAGAGAACCGGCAACCATTTCGCGTACAATGCGAGGGGGGCGTCGGCGGTGTATTCAGAGCCGGGTCCGTAGTCTGTTCCGGAGCCGTTGGCGGCCGTGTTCCAACCCGCAAAGTTGAACCCCGGTCTGGCGAGGTTTCCACCGTTGGTGGCCAGGGTTAGGGGCAGCGAGTCGATTTTGGTCTGTGCGGGAGGAGGGGTTCCGGAGGTCGCGCCGTTGGCCGAGTAGCTCACCGGGTAGGTGGGCAGTGGAGCCCACTTGGCAAACAGTGCGAGTCCCGACTCGGCCGCGTGGACCGTTCCGGGCGGGTAGTCCGTACCCGTTCCGTTCGCCGCGGTGTTCCAACCCGAGAAGCGGTGGCCGGTCTTGACAAGATTTCCCGTGTTCGATGCCATGACGAGGGAGACTCCCGGGGTCTTGATTTGAGGATCGGGAACGGTGCCGCCGGTTGCACCGTTGCGATCGTAAGTCACCATATGAAGGGGCTGGAGGCCGGAGGAGGAGATCGTCAGGACCAGATCGTTGTTGCCGTCGATTCCAAGCGTAGCCGGAAGACCGCCAAGCGTGCCGCTGGTTGCTGTCCCCAGCGTTCCGCTGACGGCATTGGCCGCCACCAATACATAGGTGCCCGGGCCGAAGCCGGTCAGCACCGAGAAGGCAAAATCGTTCCATTGCTGACCGTTGAGCACGAGTGTGGCCACTCCGTTGACCCGATCGCTGGTCGTGCCGAGCCGCATGGCCAGTTTCGCGCCCGGCTCGAGGATCAGGTTGCGGTTGGCGAGGGTAAGAGTGCCCGGTGTTGCAGCCGGTCCCGGGGCGAGTGTGCCGGGGGTTCCGCCGTCGGCACCGGCGATGGTGACATCACCTGCTACCGATCCGCCGCCTCCGAAGCCGGGTGTGCCCGTGGCGTTCGCGCCACCGACGACGATGTTTCCGGAGCCGCTCTTGATGCCGTTGACGAGGAGGGTTCCGCCTTCGATCGTCGTGGTTCCTGCGTAGGAATGCGCGCCTGTTCCGATGTTGTTGAGTTCCAGACTGCCGATGCCGCGTTTGACAAGGCCTCCCGTGCCGGTGACGGGCCGGTTGAATTCGATGACATGGTCACCATCGTTGTTGGTCACCTCGAGGTCGCGTGCGAGCACGATATTGCCGACCTGTTGGGTAGCGAGGGTGGAGACGGTTCCGATGACGACTCTGCGGTTGCCTTCCGCCATGGTGACCCTGGGGTTTCCGATGAGGGAATCGAAGGTGAGCGTTTTTCCGACCGTGGCTCCGTTGGATGTCGAGACCGAGACCAGCGGAGCACGTGTGTCGGAAAGGTTGGCAAAGGTGATGCTGCGCAGGGTCCGGTTGTCGAAAACCGGGGAATTCGGGTTCGTTCCGTTCCAGCCGCTTGCGACGAAGAGCAGGTCGGCCGTGTTTCCGAACTCAGGCAGCAATCCTCCCGCCCAGTTGCCGGGCCTTCCCCAATGCGTAGAACTCGGATCCACGCCGGTCCATGCCCAGACCGGGGCCACCTTCCATTTCGCATGGAGGACAAGCGGCGCGTTTCCGACATAGTATTGTCCCTCTGCGAAATCCGTCCCCGTGCCGTCCGCCCGGGTGTTCCAGCAGTCGAAAACGAGGCCCGGCCGTCCGAGTCCGCCGCGGGAAGCCAGTTGCAATGGAACGTCGTGCTGCTTGGTCTGCGGGGGCGGGGCGGAACCAACCGTGGCCCCGTTGGAATCGTAGATTACCGGGTAGGGGGCTGGAGCCACGGAGACCGTCACGGTGCGGCGGGCGCTGTTGCCAAGATTGTCGGTAACGGTGACCTGCAGGACATGATCCCCAGCTGAGCCGAAGTCGGCCCGGCAGGAGCTTGCCGAGGGAGAATCCAGCGTGACGGTCCCGGGCCCGGACAACCTGCTCCAGGCGTAGGTCAGGGATGTACCTGCGGCGCCGGTGGCGCTGATCCCGAGTGTGCTGGTGGCCGGGGTGGTCGAAGACGGGAGAGTCACAAAGGCCGGTGTCGCCGTGGCTTCTCCGAGGCGCAGGATGCCCTGCGCCGGCGCGACGATCCCCTGACTGAGATTTTCATAGGTTCCCGAGGGGGAGGTTGTGCGCAGAGCCGCCCGGACCATGTACAATGCAGAGACCGGCCTCACCGGATCGGTGAAAGTCGTTTCCACGACCGGTGTGGCATTCAGAAGCAACCAGGGGCCATTCACATCCTGCGCCCGGTAGACATGGTAGCCGAGGAAAGCGGGATCGGCAGCCTGGGGGGATGCTGTCCAGGAAAGGAACTGTCCGGTGTCGTCGCCGGACACGGTCAGACCCGCAGGTGGTGCCACGATGTGAATGCGAAGTGTCGGGTCTCCCAGCAGACCGAGGCAGGTCTTGCCGCCGACGGGCAGGAACCAGTTGAGCGACTGTTTGACGGCATAGCCGAAGGTATGTCCGAGGCCCATCGAGTGCACATGCCAGTCCCCCGGATCGCTCCAGATGGTGGCCAGCCCGTATCCGTCCGCCACCAGCGGTGCCTTCAGCAGGCAATTGCCGTATCCCCAGTCGCCGAAGTAGCTGCCGAACATGAATGTGAAGACCGCGCGGTTGGTGTTGGCCAAGTAATTCGGCGTGCTTACGACGAACTGGGCGGTCGTCGGTGTGCCGAATCCGGCGCCGAGGGCGAAAAGGTACGGATTTCTTGCAGAGGGAAGCGTGGTATTGGTCGGGAACATGTTGTACGAGGACGGCAGGTTCGTCACCAGCTGGGCATTGGTCCAGTTCACCAACGGAGAGAAATTCTCCCATGCGGTGAAAGCGGATTGATTGCCGTAAGAGCTGAAACCGTCGAAGAGAATGGCTCGGTCCGGCACGGTGAAGCGGCGGTGCCGCCATTGATGGTTCCGATCGAGGTAACGGCGCAGCAGGCGCGCCTCGGTGGCGGTCCATGATTCGCCTGGCAGGGCGAATGCGGGCATTTCGCGCAGGTCGATCCGGCCGGTTTCCAGTTCCACCGCGCCCGGATTTTTGACGGCATCGTACTTTCCGTCACCGGGAACATTGTGGTTCCGCTGCTGCGCTGCCTTGACCGTTCTGACATCGGTATCGGTCCAGACCCCGTCCATATCGGCGTAGAAGGAGTCAGTGGGCCAGGCACCTTCGTGATCCCCCCAATGTCCATCCGCGGGGTCCCATCCGGAATACGGCTGCGGCACAGCCCCGAGGATCACGAGCGAGCGGAGGTCGGCGTTGGCGGCGTACTCGGCCTTGATGAGTGCGCGCACTTCGGGCACGGGGGTGCTTCGTGCCACATTGCGGCGAATTACATTCCATCCATCGCCGCGGAGGTCGGCGAGGAACCGGTTGATCTCGTTCTCCGCCAGCGGAGCGAGGGAACTGTCGACGAGTACGATCACCGAGCCGCGGGCGTGCACGGCCGGCAGATCGATCCCCGCAGCGATGTGGCCGTGCGAGGCCACGATGGATGAGGGTAAGGAAGACGGCCACTCCCGCGTGACTCTGTACTCGTAGGCGGTTCCGGTGGTGACGGAATGGTCCGTGTAGGAGGTGGCGGTGGCTTCCAGACTGGCGAGCGGGGCGCTCCAACCGGTTTCACCAAGCAATCTGCGCGACACCTTGATGCCGGAACACGGCCCGAAGGTACTCCGCGCGGAGTCGTCGGTGAGGGCTCTCCAGGCAAGCCGGATCGCGGGAGGAGCCGTGCTGGTTGTTGCCGTGACCTCGACCACATACTGCCGGGGCACTTCGGTTGCGGTTGCGGCACCGGACTCCGTCGTCGCGGCCGCAAGGAGGATGACGATCGGAATCAAAGCCTGCAGCGCGTGCCTGCTTCGGTGGTGTTTCGGGTGTTTGGTCGGTTTTGCCTCGGAGTTCATGGGTTTTTTCTCGTGCGTTTCCGATTGTATTTCCGGTCACCCGGGTGGGGCCGGACCGTGACCGGATAGGCCATCGGACCGGGATGCGGGAAAGATTCCGCAGCGACAAGCTTCCTGCCTGCGGCGTTTGCGTTCCCTGTGACTCGGTTTCATGGGGGATTTCGAGGGGCGAAGCACCGGTCGGCTGCCTTCGGCAACCACGCGACGGGGGAGGACGGAAGAGTCCTACCACCTTTCAACCCGCCACAGGAGTCGATCAATCCACAAAAAAATGCGGGGACCGCCGCCCGGCGTCCTGTCACCGGTCACTCGGTGCCGAAAAAACCCTGAATCCCGTCTTACTGTCGCGATGGGTCAGCGGGCGATGCATCGAGGAGTCATCGGACCCGCAGGACCAGTTCGTACCCCGCGAGGAGGACCATGAAACCTCGCGGAACATCTCGCTCACATTGCCCGAAATGTCGTAGAGTCCCCAATCGTTCGGAGCATGACTTCCTACCTTGGCTGTCCCGGATCCGAGATCGGCGGTCGCCGGTTGGGGAACCGTTCCGCGGTTCACCGCCTGCGGTTGTGTCCCCGAGTCCCTGTGGGCGCGGGCCAATACATGCCATGAAGGAAGGTCGAAGCCTGCGAGGCCGGTCCTCATGCGCAAACGTTCCATGAAGGTCGGGCCTCCCGGTCGTTTCCGGGCAGGGACTTGCCGCGGTCCGGCGCTCTCCATCGCCATCGGCCGGATTCCTCCGACCGTTACATTCTCGACCGGCCTTGTCGCATAGAATCGATCGTTCGCAAAGTGGCTGGGTCTTCCTCCCATGACCAGTTCCCATTGCCGCTGGGTGACTTCGAAGATACCCAGATAGGAGCCCTTGGCAATGGAGGGCGCGTCGCCATCATGGTTGTTCTCCGGAGTGTCGACTGGCAGGTGCCGCAGAACGAGTTTGTCGGTCCGGTGACCGTCGGTCCATCCTCCGGCAGGTTCCGCATCGAGGTAAGTCACCGGGTAGCTGCCGGCATCGGGTCCAGCGCTGAGGTCCACCACCATGTAGAGCCGGGGATCGCGGTCCTTGTCCCGGGCGAAAAAGGAAAGGGTGGCGGGTATGGCCACGCCGGTGGCCATTGCCACGATGGTCAGGGTGGCGGCCGCGATCTTCGACTTGCTCCACATCAGCATCCGGCCGGCCCGTCGGGATAGCGCCAAGGCATGTTCCGAGGCGGCGGCGACCCCGGAGCTCGCTGCGCCTGTGGCGGAAAGGGAGGCGGCCTTTGCAGTTGCGGAAACAAAAACGTCCGACACGGCGCTGGTCTCCGCTGCCGTGGCGAGAGCTGCGGTGAGCGATGTCGTGCGGCCGGAAAGGTCCCCGCTGCGCGCCAGCTTGTTGTGGAGCATCTGCCTGCATCTCACCAGCCGGGCGCTCACCGCACTTGGTTTCATTCCGAGGGCCTTGGCGGTTGCCGCAAGGGAGTGGCCCTCGAGATGGAACATGATCAAAGGCTGGCGGTAGCGCTCGGGGAGTTTGATGATAGCTTGGTCCAGCTCCTTGTGGAGCCCGTCGGAACCCGCCCCGCCGGATCCAGCGACGGCGCCTTCCTGCACGGCCGCAAGTTCCCTCCTGGTGCGGCGTTTGTTGGCTTTCCTCGTATCTCTTGCGAGGCAAGTGGCGACATGGTGGAGCCAACCGGCGACTGACGCGTCCCTCCGCAGGGATCCCGCCTTCCGCGCGAGAGTGAGGAACACGGCCTGAGTCACATCCTGGGCCTCATGGAAATCATCCAGGATGCGCATGCAAACGCCGTGTACCATCCCTCCGTGACGACGGATCAGTTCGGCGAAGACCGCTTCCTTGCCGTTCCTGCAGAACTCCGAGAGGAGTTGTCCGTCGGTGAGGGAATCGAAGCTGATCATGGATCGTTCCTTTGTGCGCCGGATCGCATTGCTGCAAGGCCCGGGTGGGTGCGGTTACGGATCCGGTCGGGGTTTTTCATGGGGAGTCACCCGGAGGAGCACCCGGTCGTCCGTTCCGGACACCCAGCCCCACCGGCCTCATTCCCACTGCCATTACGGACCGGAGAGGGCAAGCCCCGTTTTTCAGGGTGCATCCTCCCCGTTGGCGGAGGGGTCCGAAGATCCGGCCGGCAGGTCGCCGGATCCTTCCCGGGTCGGAGCATCCGCCAACCTGCGGAGGAGCTCGAGGGCTTGCTCCCGTCCGGCCAAGCGGCCCTCGAGTTGCTCGGTTTGCACCGCCTCAAGCAGGGGCTTGAAGGCCGGACCGGGGGAAAGGCCCAGTTCGATCAGATCGCGCCCGGTGACCAGCGGGGGAGGGATGAGCGGTTCCGATGCGAACTCGGTCTCCTTCGACTGGAGGAATTCATAATTGTCCGTGAATCCGTTCGATGAGGCGCAATCGACCCGGTGAAGTTCCATCTCCAGAGAAAACGCATCCGCCGACATGAAGCGCTTGAGGGTGGCGGTGCGCATTTTCTGCACATTCATGAATTGCATGTGGCGACCGACCATTTCCCGCACGGTGTCGACCGTCTCATTCGGGAAGCGCAGGCGGCGCAGGATGGATTCGGTCATCCTCGCCCCGGTGGTATCGTGGCCGTTGAAACGGATGCGGCCGGTCTCGTCGACGATGCGGCAAGGAGGCTTGGCGATGTCGTGCAAAAGCGCCGCAAGGCACAATTCGAGCGGGGCCTCGGGCGCAAGCATTTCGAGCATGATCATCGTGTGGGTGAACACATCGCCCTCCGGATGCCACTCCGGTGGTTGTTCGCAACCGACGAGGGCGGAGATCTCCGGGAGAAAGTGGTCGATGAGGCCGGTCTCCACCAGATGGCGGACTCCCCGCGCGCGCCGGCTGCAGGTGAGGATGCGCGAAAGTTCGTCACGGATCCGCTCCGGCGAGATGCGGTCAAGCAGGGGCGCACATTCCCGCAGGGCGGCATCGGTCGATGGATCGATGCGGAAGCCGAGCCGCGACGCGAAACGCACGGCGCGCAACAAGCGCAGCGCGTCCTCGCCGAAACGCGCGTGCGGATCGCCGATGGTGCGGATGACCCCCGCCTCGAGATCGTGCAGCCCGCCGACGAAGTCCAGCACTTCCCCGGTTTCCGGAACTTCGAAGAGGCCGTTGATCGTGAAATCACGCCGGGCCGCGTCCTCCTGCGGGGTGGAGAAGGTGACCGACTCCGGCCGCCTTCCGTCGCGATACGAACCATCCGTGCGGAAGGTGGCGATCTCCACCGGGTGTCCGCCGAGTTTCGCAATGACGACACCGAAGTGCGCGCCGACCTCGTTGGATCCCGGCAGAAGCGCGATCACCTGCGGCGGAGTGGCCGAGGTGGCGATGTCGTAGTCCTTCGGCTCGATGCCCATCCGCTTGTCGCGGACGCAACCGCCCGCGAAAAGCACTTCGTGGCCGGCAGCGCGCAACTTCCCGGCAAGTCCGAGCGCCGCCTCGCGCGGAGTCATCATCGGATGTTCATTGCTGCTCACGGGCGCGTTCCTTGGTATACTGAAACGATGCCGCAGGTGAGGGGACGGCACGCGGTCTCGGTGAAGCCGCAGTGCCCGAGCAACCCGGTCATGGCCTTCCCGGACGGGAACTCGCCGATCGAGGTGCAGAGGTACTCGTAGGCGTCCCGGTGGCCGGTAACCCGCCCTGCAATGGCCGGCATCACCTTTTCCAGATACAGTCCGTAGGGAATGCGGAGCAGCCCCTCCGGCATCGAGAAATCAAGTATCACCAAATGTCCTCCTACATTCAATACACGGTGCATTTCGGTGAGAGCGCGCAAGCGGTCGGCCATGTTGCGCAAGCCGAAGGCCACCGTGACCACATCGAATGAACGGTCCGCGAAAGGCAGTCGGCAGGCGTCCGCCACGACCGTCGGATTCACTCCGCGGCGGGAGGCTCCCTCGAGCATTTCCGGGCAGAAGTCGGAACCGGTGACCGCGCAGTCGGGACAATGACGGGCAAGATCCAATGCGAGATCGCCGGTGCCTGTGGCCACATCAAGAATGGTGCGCGGCTTCCAACCCGCAACCCGCCGTGCCACCACATCGCGCCACCAGGTGTCGATGCCGAGACTGAGCAAGTGGTTGGTCAACTGGTAACGGCCAGCAATGCGAGAAAACGCGTCCCTGACATAGTCGGCATCGGGCATGGGGAAGAATGGACTCCGGATGCGGCCGAATCAAGGGTCAAGCGGGCTTCCCAAGCGATTCCGCACCGCCTCCAAGAGCACCGGGTCCTGCTCCAGCGCATCGGCCACGGCGCGGATGACATCAAGCGTGGGCCGCGAAACATGGTGCTCCATGCCCTCGACATCGAGATAGATGGTCGATTCATCGATCCCGAAAAGCCTGAGGAAACGGGTGAGGGTCTCATGGCGATCGGTGATCGCACGGGCGATGCGGCGCCCTTCGTCGGTGAGGACGGTGCCGCGGTATTTCTCATGTTTGACGAGTCCCTCCGCATCGAGGCGGCGCAGCATGTTGGTGACGCTGGCTTGGGAGATGCCGAGATTGCGGGAGATGTCGATCGCGCGGGCGTAGCCCTTTGCCTCGATCAAGTGGAGGATCTGCTCCAGATAATCGTCCATCGCGGTCGAACCGCTGGTGCGTCGGGCGTGCTGGCTCACTCGGGAAAGAGGGTAGGTGCGTTTCGGCGGGCAGGGAAGCCCTCAGTCCCTAGGCGCTGTCATTTGCGCCGCGCGCGGTGCCAGGCGGAAAGATCGGGACGGGTCAGGAAATCGGCGGGAAGCGCGGCCACGGACAGATCGGTGATGAGCTTCTCCAGCAGGACCAACGAGGCAACCGCATCGAACAGGGCGTCGTGCCACGAGCGACCCGGCACCGCGCGCCGCACCGCTTCACTCAGACCGAAGCGGTCGCAAAGGGAACCGAGCGAGTGGTCGCCAAGCGAGGGCCATGCGGCACGGGCGAGCAGAAGGGTATCCACCCACGGGCCGAAACCGTGGCCGGGAAAGGCGCGCAGAAACCGTTTTTCGGTTCCTTTCCCGTGAGCCACGACGAACGCACCGGCGAGCCGCTGCCTCACATCGGGCCAGAGCGAAAGCAGGGTGGGGGCCGCCGCCACCCGCTCCGGACCGATCCCATGAACGCGAAAGGCCGACTCCTCCACGGGGGTGTCGGTGAAGAGGTCGGAAACAAAGAGATCGTGCAGGCTTTCGCGGACCGACCAGCAGGCAAGACCGACCTGTACCGGGGAGTCGGATGCTGCAGGAGCGGAGCCGGTCGACTCGAAGTCGATGGCGGCAAAGCGGGTCTCCTCGGTGGCGGGCATGGGGATTGGGGAAAATTTCCGGCGGTGTTCGCGGCCCGGGAAATGCGTGCCTGCTGAAAACGCGGGAAGGGAACTTCCGGGCGCGAACCCTCCGGATTGTGAGACCGGTCCGGCCGAGGTCAAGATTGCGGGTGACGGCATCAATTCCGCGTTACCGGTTGCGGGAGACTCACGGGTCGTGCTTGGATCGGGCCGTGAAAAGCTATCTGGATCTGTTGCGGGATGTGCTGGAGAATGGCGAGGAGCGTGCCGACCGCACCGGCACCGGAACCCTTTCCGTCTTCGGGAGGCAGGTTCGGTATGACTTGAGAGAGGGATTTCCCTGTCTCACGACCAAAAAGCTGCACCTGTGCTCCATCATCCACGAACTGGTCTGGTTTCTGCGCGGTGAGACCAACATCCGCTACCTGCGGGAAAACGGCGTGAGCATCTGGGACGAGTGGGCCGACGAGTCTGGGGAACTCGGCCCGGTATACGGCAGGCAGTGGCGCGCCTGGCCCGCGGCCGGGGGAAGGGAAATCGACCAAATCCGTCTGCTCGTCGACGGCTTGAAGGGTGACCCGCGTTCGCGGCGTCATATCGTTTCGGCTTGGAATGTCGGGGAGATCGGGCGCATGGCGCTGCCGCCTTGCCATCTGCTGTGCCAGTTCTATGTGCACGACGCCCCCGAGGGCGGGGTTCCTGGATTGTCGTGCCAGTTGTACCAGCGCAGCGCCGACCTGTTCCTCGGTGTCCCGTTCAACATCGCATCCTACGCATTGCTCACCGCAGTGATCGCCAAGGTATGCGGGTACGAATCGCGCGACTTCGTCCACAGCTTCGGAGACCTGCACTTGTACAAGAACCATCTCGACCAAGCCCGTCTCCAGCTCACAAGGGAACCGCGCCCCCTTCCGCGCTTGTGGATCAATCCGGATCTGGACGATATCGATGACTTTGTTTTCGAGGATGTCCGTCTCGAAGGGTATGATCCGCACCCGCACATTCCGGCGAAGGTCTCCGTGTGACGGAGATGACGGAAGGCGGTGAAGGAAAACGCATCAGGAACGAAAACGCATCAGGTTTCCCGGTTGAGCCAGTCGCCGGAAGGGATTGCTTCCCGCGGGTCGCAGGGGCCGGTCCATTCCCAGACCCATGCGCGCACGGGTTCGGCTCCTGCATCTCTTTCCACATCGGTCGCCACCCGCCGGTACATATCCCCGGCAAGGGAACCAGGCGCGAGGCCCTCGAACGCATCCAGACGGCACAAATGCGCGGGGTCCACCTGATAAAGCTCCCCCGCGACCGTTTCCGGTCCCTCATGAAGCACGATGCCGGGAAACCAGCTCACCCGGAACATCTTGGCGCGCAAGCGGCCGACGCCGAGAAAACACGCACCGTCCATCCGGTGATGGTTGGAGGCACCGCGACGGAGGGTGCCGTAGACAAAGACGACATCGGCGGTCATCGCCTGCCCTTTTCCTGCCGACCCGCCTCGTGGTTGAGCAGATCGCGGAGTTCATCAAGACCCGCGCCGGTATCGGCGGACACGGCTACCACATCGACCTTCGGATAGCGGAGCCGGAACGCGTCGAGAAAAGGTTGCGCTGACTCCAAATCCATCTTGTTCGCCACCACTTTCCAAGGAAACCGTGCGAGCTCCTCGTCGTACTCCTTGATTTCGCTGCGCAGCACCGCGAGATCCTCGAGCGGGTCGCGCCCCTCGCTTCCCGCCATATCCAACACGAACAGCAGCATGCTGCAGCGCGTGATGTGGCGGAGGAACTCATGGCCCAATCCCCGGTTGCGGTGGGCACCCTCGATCAATCCCGGAATGTCCGCAACCGTGCAACGCCGGAACCCGGGAAACTCCACTACGCCCACCACCGGTTGCAAAGTCGTGAAGGGGTAAGAGGCTACCTTGGGTTTGGCAGCCGAGAGTTTTCCAAGGAGGGTCGACTTGCCTGCATTGGGGAATCCCACGAGTCCCACATCGGCGATGCGGCGAAGCTCGAGATAAAAGATGCCCGATTCGCCGGGCGTTCCGTCGGTTTGCTCGGTGGGCGCGCGATTGGTGGCGCTGCGGAAGTTCCAGTTGCCAAGACCCGGCCGGCCGCCCTTGCAAAGAACAAACTCCTGACCGTAATCGACGAGATCGGCAACGGGATCCATGTCGATTCCTTCTCCGCGTTCGAGTTCCACCGCCTCCTGAACAGACGCCGCATTCGAGCGGTATACAACAGTCCCCGGGGGAACTTTGCCCAGCACACGGCGTCCGCTCTTGCCGGTCTTGCGAGCGCCGGCACCATCCTTGCCGTCCTCCGCCACCAATTTCGGGTCGAAATGATACTGACGCAGAGTGTCTGTGGAGGGATCGACCACCAGCACCACATCCCCGCCCGCACCGCCATCCCCGCCGTCGGGACCGCCGCGCGGAACAAATTTCTCCCGGCGCCATGACACGACACCGTCCCCGCCGTCGCCGGCCTTGGCGAAGATTCTCACATGATCGATGAACACGGGGCGACCCTCGCCGCCACCGGGCCATTGGTCAACGGCAATGCTGGGTGAGGACCACGATGAGAATCCGGACGAGCATCAGACACCCTTCCTCAAATCCCGCACGGTCCAGACGAGGCGGGCCATCGGGGAAGCGGCGC
>CAZMUK010000030.1:0-21754 GCA_964569415.1 uncultured Luteolibacter sp.
CCGCTCGGCCTCGACCACCACCGCCACCTTGGTGACGTCGCCCGCCGCCACCATGCGCAGCAGCGACTCAAGCTCCCGGATGCCGTCCACCCCGATGCGCCGCGATTTTTTCGTGGGCCGCAGGATCCGCACCGCCGGACCTTGACGCTCGTCCAAGGGCGGCACCTCCTCGACGATCGGCTCGCCGAACAAATCCGTGCCCGCGCCGCCGGAAGCCCCCTGCACCAAGCCGACCACCCGCGATGCCAGATGCTCCTTGCCGCTACCCTCAGCTCCCGAGATCAAGAATGCATGCGCCAACCGCCCGCGCTCGTGCGCGGCAGCCAGCAGTTCGTAGGCTCGTTCCGCAGTGTAGGCCACGACGAAATGCTGGAGCCACCACGCGCCGCTGCAAGCGGAAACCAAACCACGACATCCTCGCCGGACTCGACAAGCCCGCGCCGCGGAAGACAACATCCCCCCATGCAAGACACATCGCCGTTTCCCGCTCCGGGCCCGAAGGCGGAACTCGAGGAGGGCCAGGCCTTCACCCCGAAATTCGGCCCTGAAGGCCTGATCCCGGCCCTGGCAATGGACGCCGCGACCCGCGAGCCATTGATGCTCGCCTACATGAACGCGGAATCACTGCGCCGCACCCTCGAGATCGGGGAAGCGGTCTACTGGTCGCGCTCGCGCCGGGAGTTCTGGCACAAGGGAGCCACCTCGGGAAATGTGCAGAAAATCGTGGAAATCCGCACCGATTGCGACCAAGACGCACTGATTTTGCTGGTGGAGCAAATCGGTTCGGGCGCCTGCCACACGGGCCGCGGCACCTGCTTCTATCGGCGCATCCGACCCGCCGGGGACGCCCAGACCCCCGGGTTGGAGGCGCTCTGAGGCAGGTTTCGGGGGCGACCAGCCGCAAGGCGAATTTCAGGGTTGCATTCCCCCTCCACTTCCTGTAGCTCTCCCGCCCCCGCGGCTCCCCGGCCCTGGCTCAGGCACCCCGAGTGCCACCACCTTCTTCCACCCTCTCCACACAGGACCCCATGAACATCATCCAGAAAATCGAACAGGAGCAGCTGAAGTCCGATGTGGCGCAGTTCAATGTCGGCGACACACTCAAGGTCCACTGCAGGGTCGTGGAAGGCGGCAAGGAACGCATCCAGATCTATGAGGGTCTTGTGATCGCACGCCGAGGCACGGGCGTGAACGCATCGTTCACGGTCCGCAAAATCTCCTATGGCGAAGGCGTGGAACGGGTCTTCCCGCTCATGAGCCCCCGCATCGCGAAAATCGAAGTGACCGGCCGCGGGAAAGTCCGCCGCGCGAAACTGCACTACCTCCGCAACCGGGTGGGCAAACGCGCCCTTCTTGTAAAACCCGCCAACTAAGCGGATCCCGGGACAATCGGCGCACGGCCATTCGGGTCGATTTCCGCCCACAACCCACGCGGAAAGATCGATTTCCGCCCGCGCTTCCGGGTTGAACGACCGAGGCACCTCGGCTACGAGTCGGGAGTGAAGGTACGCAGCATCGCTCCCAGTCCCGCGGTCGGCCGCAGCATCATGCGATGCACGGCGAATCGCCTCACGACCAAGGCACTGCTCCTCCCGGCACTTGTGACCGCCTTGTCTCCATGGGCCCGCGCGCAGTTTCCCGGCCCCGCGACCGGGGGACCGGATCCCGTCCCGCCCCACCTGCGGGAGAAACCCACGACGCCCCCCGCGGCAGCCACAAAGCCCGCCGCCAACGGAACCACCCCGGCCGCCCGCCCCTCGGTGGAACGAATCGACGATGACCATTTCCGCATCGGCACGATCCTCTTCAACGCCAAAACCCGCGAACTGCGCTTTCCGGCAAGCGTCGAACTCACCGAGGGGCTCCTCGAATTCCTCGTGGTCCATGGCGATGGAAAAATCCACGAGTCCCTGCTGGTGGCCGATGCCAAGCCGTCGGAAATCCAACTCGCCCTCACTCTGCTGCGCTTCCGCACCTCGCCGGAACTGTTCCCGATCATCAGCGAGGACGGCCTGCTCACCGGCAAATATCCGGAGGTGCCCGGGGAACAGCGCGAGGCCGCACGCCTCCGCATTGACTTCGAATGGACCCATGAAGGGCGCGTTCGCCGCTTCCCGGCATCCGACTGGGTCCAGCAATCGGTCACCAAAAAACCCATGCCCCCCGATCCGTGGATCTTCGGCGGTTCGGAAATGCAGGAAGGGGCCTTCGCCGCCGACCTCAACGGCGAAATCGCCGCGATCTTCACCAGCAACACGGCCGTGGCGAACTTTTCTGGCAAGGACCGCGAGGACGACTCCGTCTGGATCCCCCACCCGCAACGCGTGCCCGCCCGCGGAACAAAAGTCACCGTGATCATCGCTCCCTTCCTCGCAAATCCGCAACCACCCGCCAAACCATGAGACTCCCCGCCCTCGCCGCCCTCGCGATCCTGCTCCAACCGCTCGGCGCCCAACCCACGGGAACCGCCACCCATGAGTCGATCCGCCAGGAAATCCGCCAAGCGATCGCACGCGGCAATGCGTGGCTAAAGACCCGCCAGCAGGCCGACGGCTTCTGGGATACCGCCGAACTCCCGGCCCTCACCGCGCTCGCCCTCAACGCCGGCGTGCGCGATCCGGCGGTCGATCTCTCCAAACCTCTGCCGCCGCACCTCGAGAAAGGCTTTGCCTGGCTGCTCGCCCAACAAAAGGAGGACGGCGGCATCTACAACCGCGGACTCACCGTCTACAACACCGCCACCGCGGTCTCCGCCCTCTGCGCCGCCGATACCGGACGCTTCGCCCCCGCCATCGTCAAGGCCCGCATACACCTCGTCGACAACCAATGGGACATCGGCGAAAAGGGCCGCACCGACAACCCGAACGACGGCGGCATCGGCTACGGTTCGAACAAGGAACACACCGACCTCTCGAACACGAACCTCGCCATCGAGGCGCTTGCGCTCTCGCGCAAATACATCGAGGACGGGAAATTCGGCAAACAGCCCGACCTCGATTGGGACGCGGCAGTGAAATTCCTCTCGCGCTGCCAGAACCTCGAGCAAACCAACGACCAACCCTGGGCCTCCAACGATCCGCAAAACAAGGGGGGCTTCGCCTACTCGCCCTTCGAGTCGAAAGCCGGCGACACTACCACCCCGGAAGGACGCAAGGCGCTGCGCTCCTACGGATCGATGTCCTATGCGGGACTGCTCTCGATGATCTACGCGAAACTCTCGCCGCAGGATCCGCGTGTCATCGCCGTGCGCGATTGGCTCGCAAAACACTATACGCTCGAGGAAAACCCGGGCATGGGTGCCCAAGGATTGTATTATTATTATCACACCATGTCCAAGGCGCTCAGCGCCGCCAACATCGACTCGCTCCCGCTCGAAAACGGGAAACAGGCCGACTGGCGCAACGACCTCGCCGTCAAACTCCTCTCCCGCCAACGCGAGGACGGATCCTGGGTGAACGACAACGGCCGCTGGATGGAATCCAATCCGGTGCTGGTCACCTCCTTCACCGTGCTGGCGCTCGCCCAGATCCACGACTCGATCCCCTGAGCAAGGGGAATCGGGACGCCAAGACGACGATCCGCGCCGCCGCTCACCAGCGCACCGCCATCGCCGCCCAGGTGAGACCGGCGCCGAAGACGACCATCACCACCCGGTCGCCGCGGCGAAAGGCGCCGCTGCGATGCGCCTCGTCCAAGGCGATCGCCACCGCCGCCGCAGAGGTGTTGCCGTACTTGTCCAGATTCACAAACACCCGATCGGCAGGCACCGCCAGACGCTCGGCAATCGCATCAATGATCCGCAGATTCGCCTGATGCGGTATCACACAGGCAATGTCCTCGGGCTTCCACCCGGCACGCTCGATCACCTTTTCCGCCGCTTCCTTCATCCGCGTTACCGCGATCTTGAAGACCTCCTTGCCCTGCATGCTCAGGGTCTGCAAACGCTGGCCCACATTCTCGGCAGTGATCGGACAAGCAGCGCCCCCGCCGGGAATCTCCAGCAAGTGGGTAAGATTGCCGTCCGTTCCCATCTCGGTGGCCACGATCGCTCCCTCGCCGGGGCCCGACCTCCGCAACACCGCCGCCCCGGCTCCGTCGCCGAACAACACACAAGTGCCGCGGTCCTCCCAATTGGTCACGGTCGAAAGTTTCTCAGCTCCAATCACCAACGCATTGGGAAACACCCCGTCGGCAATCAGGCGCTCGGCAATCCGCATCGCGTAGAGAAACCCGGAACAGGCCGCCGAAATGTCAAACGCCACCGCGCGCGCCGAACCGAGATGCCGCTGCACATGACAGGCCGTGGCCGGTGTGGGCATGTCGGGCGTGATCGTCGCCACAAGGATCAGCCCGATCTCCGAGGCCTCCATACCGGCCTGCTCCAAGGCCCGCCTGGCCGCCGCCGCGGCCATGTGCGAGGTGAACTCACCCTCCGCGGCGATCCTCCTCTCCCGGATGCCGGTGCGCGTGACAATCCACTCGTCGCTGGTGTCCACCAGTGAGGCCAGCTCTTCGTTGGTGAGCACCCGCTCGGGCAGATAACTCCCCGTGCCGGCAACACACACCCCCACAGGCAAATCCCGCTCACTCATCGCCGGCGCATTTGACGCCCCCGGTCCCCCGCTCTCAAGCGTGAAGTTTCCCGCGCCCTCAGCCCGCGCCCTCAGCCCGCGCCCGCCTTGCCCGCCTCGATCTCCGCCAAGGCCTCCTGAATCAGGGGATTGACCCGCCGCTCCACCGTCTCCATCGCCACCCGGATCGCATTGCGCACCGCAAGCGCACTCGAGGATCCGTGCGCAATGATCACCACGCCGTTCACCCCCAGCAGCGGACTGCCGCCGTAACTTTCGTAACTGCTCTTTTCCTTGAGGGCGCGGAACGCTCCCTGCGCCAGAATCGCACCGCACAACCTGACCGGATTTCCCTTGATCTCGGTCTTGAGCCACTTCGAAACCGCCTTGGCCGTGGCCTCCAGCGTCTTGAGCATGATGTTGCCGACAAACCCGTCGCACAACACCACATCCAACTCCCGCTCGAAAAGATCCCGCCCCTCGACATTGCCGACGAAATCAATCCCCGGCGTGGCCCGCAGCAGGCGGAACGCCTCCTTGGTGAACAAGGTGCCTTTCTCTTCCTCCTCGCCGTTGGACATCAGTCCCACCTTCGGTGCCGCCACCCCCAACACATGGCGTGAAAACGCCGTCCCCATGATCGCATATGCCACCAAATGCTCGGGTTTTGCATCCGGGTTGGCCCCCGCGTCCAGAATGTGACACAAGCCGAACTCGTTGGGAACCGCCGTGGCGATCCCGGGACGATCCACTCCGGGCAATGTCCTCAATTTCAAGGTCGCCGCCGCCACCGCCGCGCCCGTGTTTCCCGCGGATACGAAAGCATCGGCACGGCCTTCCTTGACCATATCCATCGCGAGATTGATCGACGACTGCCTCTTGCGCCGCACCGTTTTTGCACCGGGCTCGCCCATGCCGATCACCTCCGGCGCGTGGACGATGCTCACCCGCGCGTCGCCCAAGTCCAGACTCTGGCGCGCGCATTCGGCCACCAGCACCTCGCGGTCGCCCACCAAGTACAAATGTTCGAGCCGGCGGTAATGCCGCAGCGCGTCGAGTGCACCGCCGATGTTCACGCCGGGCGCGTGATCGCCTCCCATCGCATCCAGCGCCACCCTCATGCGCTTGCTCCGCGTTGCATGGTGGTATCGTAGCGTCGGCGGAATGCGGGGCGCATCGGACCGGTCGTGCCGGAAACGCTCCGCATCCTGCGCGCCGTGTTCACATCACCTCCACATCCAGCACCTGGCGCTCGCGGTAATACCCGCAAGACGGACAGGCAATGTGGGAAGGAACCCGGCTGTCACACTCCGGGCAGCTCTTGAGGATCGGCGCACGCCAGCGTTTGGCGCCTCGGCGCATCTTCTGACGGCTCTTGGATTGTCGGCGCTTGGGTACGGCCATGGTCTCTGTGGGTGGTTCGAAGTCTCTCCCGCTCAGGCGGTTTCCCCGCCCGGTCCCAGCCGATCCAAAACCGACCAACGCCCGTCGCGGGGCGGAGTGGGTACACCATCCCCGGCCGACTTGTCCACCGATAAATACCGGGAATCGAGCCGACACACCTCCTCCCCGTCCCCGTCCTCGCAGCGGGGGTCGGCCGGGAAGGCCAGCAGCACCTCTTCCCGCAGGGCCTCCGTGACATCCACCACTCCCTCCTCCCCGATCTCCACCGAAACGGCCGCCCGCTCCAGCCGGATCGTCTGGAAAAACGGGTGCAGGGTCCGGACGCATTCGAACCGGAACCGAGCCTCCAGGCTGCCCGTCAACAACAGCTCGCCGCCGAACCGTTGAATCCACAGTGCATAGCGCAAGGGACCCTCGGAAACCGCGTCCCCGGCAGGCAAATCGAAGATTTCCCCGGAAATTTCGCCCTCCTCCGCGCGCCCCTCCTCCGGCAGCGCCGCCAAATCCACCAAACACCGCTTTTTCATTCCCCAATCTACCCCCGCTCCAGCCGTCCGCCAAGCCATACCCACCGGCCCGCCCCTCTCTGGCGGTCGGGAAAACCATACGGGATTCCCTCGGAAACATCATGCGGCCGTCTCAGGGGGTTGCGGGCCGGGATCCCGCCGGGCCGGGGCCGTTCGGAAATTTTTGTGGAATCCCGGAAATGGGCGTCGGAAATCAGCCGGTAGTCTGCAACCCCCGGGGTTGCGAACGACCCCGCTAAACCCGATTGGCAGAAAACCCCGAAAACCCCGAAAACCACAAACTCCGAGACACCATGAAAAAGACCCCGCCAAGAGGGTGCGTTTTGCTCGCACCCCTTCTCGCCGCCACCGCCCTGACCGCCCTCCCGGCCGCCAAGGCCCAGACCACGGCACCGCTGCCTGTCGTGACGATCTCGTCGCTCGATGTCCTCGGGGCCGAACCGAATGCCGACGGCGGGATTGCCACCTTCCGTGTTTCCCGGTCGGGCAGCCGCACCGCGGCACTGACCGTGGTCTACACGCTGTCCGGGTCGGCTGTGAACGGTACCGACTATCTCACCACCGCGAGGGTTCCGCTGAGCGGACGCATCACAATCCCGGCGGGCAAGGCGTATTACGACCAAGCACTCTCTCCCGTGGCGGATGCCCTCGTCGAGGGCAACGAGATCGTGACGGTGACCATCGCCCCTGCCGCGGCCTACACGGTGGGCGCGGCCGCCGTCCAGAACCTCACGATCAGGGACGTATCCTATGACACACCCACGGTGCGCGTGACCGCCTCCGATGGGTTTGCGGCCGAGCCCGGTTCGTACTACCTCTTCGGCAACGGAGCTTTCCGCATCTCACGCACCAACAGCGTGCACGCCGCACTCAGGGTCGAGCTCGCGCCGGTGCTCGGCACCGCCACCAACGGGATCGACTGCAATCCGCTTCCTGCATTCGCAACCATCCCGGCAGGCGCGATCGGCGTCGATGTTCCGGTGGTTCCGCGCAATGACTCGCTCAACGAGGTCCCCTTCGAAACCGTGACCCTCTACGCCGGCCCCGGGACGGGATATCTTTCCAGCCCGGTTCCGGCCACCCTGCCTGATCCGCCTCCCGCAAACACGGTGCGGATCTACAACCGCCGCCACATCGCCCCGGGCGAGCTGGCCCTGCCGGGCATCTTCAGCGACCACATGGTGCTGCAACGCGATGTGCCGACGGTGAACATCTGGGGAACCGGCACCGCCGGACGCACGGTGACGGTCACCTTCAAGGAACAGGTCAAGTCGGCCGTCGTAGGTACCGACGGAAAATGGATGCTGACGCTCGACACGCTGACGGCCGATTCGGTCCCCGCGCAGATGACGGTGACCGACGATGTTTCGACGATTGTCTTCAACGACATCCTCGTCGGCGAAGTGTGGCTCGGCTCCGGCCAGTCGAACATGGAGTGGTCGGCGGAGTTCGCGCCGTGGATGCCGAATTACGGCCCCGGTCAGGTCGATGAGGAGACCAAGGCATGGATTCGCCGCGCCTACGAGGGCAAGGCGGTGACCCTTGTTCGCGTCTCGGCCAAGACCCGCGACCACATGGTCACCCACGAGGGAGGCTGGGAAACGGTCAACGATCAGAACCAGTACTACATTCCGGCCCTTTCCGGCGTCACCGCGGTGCGCATCAGCGAGACACTGAATGTGCCGGTGGGCATCATCGTGCGCTCGGTGTCGGCCACCGCGTTGGCGCGCTGGGTGAATTCCGCTCCGTTCTTCGCCGACCCACTGGTGCAGCAGCAAATGGCGGAATACAAGGCGACCACGGGCGTGACCCCCGCGCTGACCGGCACCTCTGCGGGTTCGGGCTTCGGCAATCTCTACCGTGAATATGTCGTGCCCGTGATCCCGTACACGGTCCGCGGGATCCAATGGGACCAAGGCGAGTGGGGCATCGGTTACCGCGGCGTCAACTGGGACGCGGCGATGCGTGCCCTGATCAACTCGTGGCGCACCGACATGGGGCAGGGCGACCTGTTCTGGAGTGCCACCAACCGGTATGGATCGACCTACTGGCTCGAGCCGCGCCTCAAGCAATTGGGCGTCGCCAACATCGAGATCGCTGAAACCAATGGTCTTTCCGGGTCATTGCACCCGCTCAACAAGTGGGCCTATGCCGAGAAGCACCTGGCCAACATCCTGCCGTTGGTCTATGGGGTCCCGTATGTGGCACCGACGCGGTTGACGCCTCGCTGAACAACGGAATCCCGCACCCCGCGGAGGCTGGATGACTCCAAGTCCGACAAAATCACATGGAGCGACAGTCCCCTTTTGGTGGTAAATTCCGAAAAGCTGAACTTCGGAAAAGCTAAAAGGGGACGCCTCCGGTGCGGGGGGCTCGAGAGGCTGTTCGCGGGCGGGTGCGGGGAGCGAGGGACGGGGGGAGCGCAGGGCCCTTGAGGGCCCCCTTGCTGTCCAACGGGGTTCCGCGAGGTTGAAGGTGGAGCCCCAGGGCGAAGTCCTTAAACCCGGCAACATCACGCCCGAGGCGAGCGACCGCGGGCCATCCAGCATCGTGGTGTGGGGATCGTCTCTAAATTGATGTGAGAATGTTGGCATAGGGGTTGCGTTTCCCTCCGGCAGGCATCCCCCGCCTTTTATGCGTTCTGTTTCCCCCTTGTTCCACCGTCGTTTCCGTCCCGGAACATATCCCCCCGGATCCCTCGGGCCTGTGGCGGCTCACCCTTCGCATCCACAACACGATGCCGGGCGTGGGCCACGAACTGCTGGCCCCGCTCCAAGCCGAGTCGCCGATCCTTCCCACCGCAGTGCCGACCCTCGAACGCAACAACTCCGGCAAGCTCGTCGCCTCGTGGATCTCGCTCGGCCACGCCTATGGGATTTCATCAGACGGAGATATTCAGGAGGTCGCCATCCGCCTTCCGAGAGCAATCTACGATGCTGGCCTCAAGGGATTCATCACGAGGTGGTCTTGGGCTGGGAACGCCATCGTGATCGGGCGCTCCGGGATTGCCGATGAAGCGGGCGATGTGATTCTCGAGCGGCGTCCTTACGCATACCACCTCAAGGAACGAGCGCTGTCGCGTCTCGATTTGAGCGCCTTGAATCTCAGCGACGAGGATTTGGAGGGTCTTGATGTTGTCGCTGTCGGCGATGACTTGAAACATCTCCGCCTTCGACTCGGCGGCCGCGAGATGGTGGTCAAGGCCGACTTGAAGTCGCCTCCGCGGCTTTCGGCGAACCCGGATTCCGGATTGGCGCCGTCGAATTCAAGTGCCGGGAAGCCAACGAGGTTGCCCGGATCATCGGATTCCACAACGAAGGTGCGTCCTGCCCCAGCAAGCAAGGCTCCTTCCGGGGCGACAGCATGGCTGAGGATGGCCCCGTTGCTCATCGCGCTCTTCGGCTTGCTTCGGTGGTTTGTCCGCAAGCGCGGAACCAGTCCGCGCACCTAGGGGGCAACGCGGTGGACATGGCCGCCGTTGCGCCCTTTTTCACATATCACTTCGGGCTGGGAAGTGCCTGCGGCCACTGCCCGGAAACCGGGATCGAAACTACGCGAAAATCCGTGCGCCACCCCCATTTCCGAATGGTCATTTTCCGAAAATCGATTATCAATTCGCACATCGGCATCGCCCGTCACCCATGAAACCGTCAGTTTGCGCCCTTGTGGCCACCCTCGCTGCCTCGGCAGCTCTCCCCGCCGCCCCCCGGCTCGTCGTATCCACCCCCTCTCTGGCACCCGAATCGGAGGTCGATGTCGTCTTCGACTCCGCCGTGGTGAAGCCGGAGGAGGTCGGGAAAACCGCACCGAATTCCTGGTTGCGCACGGTTCCCCCGCTTCAAGGGGTTATCCTCTGGAAGGCTCCCAACATCGCCGGCTTCATTCCCGAGTCCCCGCCCTCGATCGCGACGAATTACTCGTTTTTCATTCCGCGCGGAAAGAAACATCTCGATGGAACACCGGTCCCCGACGGGATGATCACCAGTCTTCCGACCGAACCGTTCCGGCTGATGCACTCGGACGACCGGGGAAGCAGGTGGTCCGGTGAGTACTCCGCATCCACTTCCGAGTGGATTCTTGTGTTCAATGACGATGTCGATCCCGAGCGGGCGAATCCCTTTGTCTTCTATGTGTCGGAGGACGGAAAGCGGGTTGCGGCCTCGCTGAAGCTGACGGAGGCAGGCAAGGCAGGATACTACGGCACCAGCACTCCCTCCTGGAGCACCCGCGCGGCAGGGAAGGCCGGTGAAGGGGCTGCAGACTCGCAGGAAACAACCGGGGAGGCGCTGCTCAGCCATGTGCTGACCGCGAAACCCATGTCGCCGCTGCCCCCTGCGAAAGGTTGGCATCTTGCCATTCTCAAGGGTCTGCGCAACAAGGGCCGCGGCGCGGCGCTGGCCGAGGATTTCTCGATCCGCATCGGCGACATCCATCCCTTCGCCGTCGCGAAATGCAAGGCGCTCACCATCGCCAACCAACCCCGCAGGATTGTCATCGAGTTCAACCACGCCCTTGCAGAACGGCTTGCACCGGGATTCCTGGAATCGTCGGAACTGATCATTCCGCGCCCGGAAAACCTCACGGCCGAGGTGCGTGGCAAGAACATCGTGCTCGGCGGCGATCTCGGAGAGCACAACAAGTACCAGATCAACATCAGCGCGCACGGTCTCCTCAGCCGCGACGGATTCCCGCTCGCCGGGGCCTTCAGCGGCGAGGCCGAGTTCCGGCACCTGGAGCCGATGGCATCCCTTCCCTCGGGCGATGCCGGTCAACTCGCTTCCGGTGCGCGACGCTACCGCTTCCTCACCCAGAACCTCGCCTCGGCGGAGGTGAGGGTGAAGCAGCTCGCGGGAACCACGTTGGTGCGCGCGGTGCAGGGCTACCGCCATGTGAGCGGAGACGGGCCGGATCACCGCAGCATCTCTCCCAACGCACCGCTGCCCTACGAGTTGATCGACGCCGCCGAAACGGCCCGCAGGTCCTTCCGCTTCGACAATCCGGTGGATACCACGCGCGTCACGGAATTCGGTTGGGATGAATTGCTGCCGAAAGGCAGCAGCCGCGGCACCTTTTTCCTGCACATTGAGGGCAAGCCGCATCCGTTTCTCGAACAACGGGACGGTGCGATCGTCAACCAGGCGATTGTCCAGCTCACCGACATCGGTCTGGCATGGAAGCTCACGGGAGCCGAGTCGGTGATGTACGCGTTCTCGTGCACGACCGGCGGGCCGCTCGAGGGGGTGAAGCTCACGCTGTACGGAGAGGATGCGCGGGAGATGGCGGCGGCCGTGACCGACGCGGCGGGTCTCGCGCGACTGCCCCGCGGGAAGGACGCGCGTCACCTGCTCGCGGCTCTCGGGGACGATCATTATGTGACGGCATTCGACGAGGCGCTGGACACGGTCGGGCTCTGGCATTTCCCGGTGCGGTATTCCTGGAAGCCGCCCGCGGAGAACACGCGCAAGCTGATGATGTTCACCGACCGCTCGGTGTATCGCCCCGGGGAAACCGTGCACATCAAGGGCGTGTTGCGGGCCCTTTCGGGCAACCGCCTGTCTTCACCCGCCCTTCCCGCGGCGCGGCTCTCGATCATCGACCCGACGGAGAAGGAAGTCGCCGGTATGCCGGTGACCTTTTCCGCGAACGGATCCTTTGACATCACCCACCGGCTCGGCGGAGGTCAGACCGGCACGCACGAAATCCGGCTTGAGTTCCCAGACGATCTCGCCCGGGTTCCCGCCGAGGCCGATCAGGAATCGGAGATGGGTTGGGCGGAGCGGGAGCAACTGCTCGACAACGCCCGCTTCAGCATCTCCCTGCGTGTCGAGGAGTTCCGCCGCAATGCGTTCGAGGTGACGCTCAAGGCCGCCGGGGCCCCGCTCGGCGCCACGGAGGTGAACGCGGTGGTTTCCGCAAAGTATTATCAAGGGCAGCCGGTGGCGGCCGGTTCGGTGAAGCACTTCGCGCGGATCCGCGAGGTCAATCCCTACCCGGAGCGTTTCCGCGACTTTCTGTTCGGCAACCACCGTCGCGAGGACTACGGGTACTGGCAGCACTACTTCCACTCGCCGGAGGATCCGGACCAGGGGGATGGCGGGGAAGGAGACGATTTCTCCGGCGGGCGCGAAACCAAGACCCTGCAGGGATTGGCGAACCTTTCCACCTCGGGCGAGGCCCCGTTCTCGGTGACGCTTCCCGCATCCGATTTCCCCGCGCGGCGCCATATCTCGCTCTCGGCCGATGTCACCGACACCAACCATCAGACCCTGACGGCGACCACCACGGTGGTGGTGGATCCCGCGGCGGTGTTCATCGGGGTTTCGCGCGTGGATCGTCTGGTGAGCGCCGGCGAGCCTCTCCCGCTGCGGATCGTGGCGGTGGACGGAAGCGGCCATCCCTTCGGCGAGGCCTTGAAGCTGGAGACCTTCCTCGACCGCGAAACCAACCTGCCCTTCAAGGGGCTGAACGGTCGCGGCGAGACCACCACCGTCAATCAGCGCGGTACCGAACGGGTCTCGGCCGGTTCGTTTGTGCTTGATCCGGCTGCATCGGCCAAGGAAGGCCAGACCTTCACCGTCACGCCGCAGAAGACCGGGCTTCACTTCTTCACGGTGCGCGGTACCGACGCGCAAGGGCGCACCTTCGCGACCGTGGTGGGTTTCCATGTGTACGGAACGAATGAATACCCGTGGGAGTACGAGGACGGCCTGCGGATCAAGTTGATCGGCGAGAGGAAATCGTGGAAGCCCGGCGAGACCGCCCGGGTGCTGGTGCTCAGCCCGATCGAAGGCACGGCGCTTGTCACGGTTGAGCGGGAGAAGGTGTTGCGCACCTTCCGCACCGAGTTGCGTCTCGCCAATCCGGTGATCGAGATTCCGCTCGGTCACGAGGACTCGCCGAATGTGTATGTCTCGGTGCTGGTCGTCAAAGGCGCGCGGGATTCCGCGAGGAAATTCAAGGAGCCGCAGTTGCGTCTCGGGTATTGCGAGTTGCCGGTGGAGAGCGTGCGGGACCGCCTTGCGGTGTCCTTCGACTCCGGACTGGAAAGCCATCGTCCGGGCGACGAGGCGGAGGTGGGAGGCACGGTCCTTCTCAGCGACGGTACTCCGGCCGCGGGGGCGGAGGTCACGCTGTATGCCGAGGACGAGGGCACGCTGGCGGTGTGCGGATACCGGACTCCGGATCCGATGTCCTTCTTTCACGCCCCGCGTTTCCTCACGGTGGATTCCGGCGTTTCGTTTTCCACCTTCCTTCCCGAGAATCCGGAAATGTTGTCCTTCCACAACAAAGGGTTCTTCGTCGGCGGGGGAGACGGCGGCGAAGGTTGGCGCGACGAGCCGCGCCGTGACTTCAATCCCTGCGCATTCTGGCAGCCCGCCCTGGTGACGGATGCGAAGGGTCGTTTCCGCCACAGGTTCCGTTTGCCCGATACCGTGACCCGGTACCGTCTGATTGCCGTGGTTCATCACGGGACATCGGCCTTCGGCAGCGCGGAGGGATCGATTGTCGCCAAAAAGGATCTCATGCTCGAGCCCAAAGCGCCGCGCATCGCGCACCAGGGCGACCGCATCCGGCCGAGTCTGCTGGTGCAGAACGCGTCGCGCTGGGCGGGAACTTGGGAGATCGGCTACCTCGCGCATGCGCGGCCCGGAACGCCGGTGTGCCGGGCGTCGGGTGAGACGGTCGTCCGCGTGAGTCTCGCGCCGGGAGGATCTGCGACGATTGATTTCCCGACCGTGGTGGAGACCACCGGACCGGTGGCGATGCAGTGGAAGGCGACGCCCGTCTCGTTGCAGAACGGCGCGCTTGACGACGATCTCGTGCGCCAGCTTTCCGACTCGGTGGAGGTCGCCTTCGAGGCCCGCTATCCGGTGCCCGAACTCAAGCAGGTCAAGCTCGTCAAATTGCAGCCCGGCAAAGAGGGCACGGATTTGCTTTCCCTGCTCGACCGCAATCTCGTGGCGGGAGATGGCGAGGTGGAGATCGATCTCTGCCGTTCGCCGCTGGTGGAGGCTGCGGGATCCGTCGACTACCTCTTGCAGTATCCGTACGGTTGTGTGGAGCAGACCACTTCGGCGTTGCTGCCGTGGTGTTCGGTCGGCGACCTCAAGGATTTGGTGCCGGCGTTTTCGAAGGTGCCGGCGGAAACGGTGAGCGCGTCCTTGCAGGCGGGTGTGGACCGTTTGGTCACGATGCAGCTTCCCGGCGGTGGCTTCTCCTATTGGCAGGGTGACGCGGAGGTGTGCGACTGGGCCTCGCCTTACGCCGGGTTGGCCTTGCTCACCGCGCGTGCGCGCGGCGCCATGGTGCCGCAAGGTGCCGCCGATTCCTTGACCCAATACTTGCTCGGCAGCCTGCGTGGGATTGGCAACACCCGTTCGGCGGCGGCTCTCGAGTCCCATGCGCTGTCGCTGTATGTGCTGGCGATGGCCGGCACGCCGCAGCCGGCGTATCACAACACGATGATCGACCGCATCGGTTTCCTCACGCCGAAGGCGCGCCATCTGCTTGCCGCCGCCATCGCTTGCGGGGAACGCGGCGACAAGCAGGCAGCGCGCGCCGTGCTGAGCTCCGATGCTCCGGTGCGCGTCACCTACGACGGGTGGATGGAGGGAGATGCGGCGGCCGCGCAGAAGCTTCTCGCGTGGGCGTTGGTGGATCCTGCCGCGCCCGAGACGACTGCCGCCCTCGACCGCTTGCTCAAGGAACGGAATCCTTATGGTCACTGGGGCAGCACATGGGTCAATGGCTGGACCTTGCTTGCCCTTGCCGAGTGTGCGCGTGCGGAGCGGGATCTTCCCGGGCCCGCGCGGGTGATCGTGCAGGGTCCCGAAGGATCCGAGGAGATCGTGGTATCCCGCGAACAGCCTGCGGCCGCGCGGCGTTTCCCGCTTGCGGCCGGTCTCAAGCTCGGCGCATCCGCTGCCGAGGGCACGGCCTACGCCCGCGTGCGGATCACCGCACGTCCGCCCATTGTGCCGCTCAAGCCGGTGGCGCGCAACGGGTTGTCGATCGACCGCATTCACCAGAAGGTGCTTGCCGACGGCACCACCGAGCCGCTCTCCGAGCCGGAGGCGGGGGATCTCGTGAAGGTCACCTTGCGGGTCACTCTGCCGCGGGACGACACGAGATACCTCGTGATCGACGATCCCCTGCCGGCGTTGTTCGAGGCGGTGAACACCGGCTTCGGATCCCAGCGCGGATCCGTGGCGGTGACCACCAGTGCCAACGACTGGAATGTGAGTCACTCCGAGTTGCGTGGAGACCGTGCGGTGTTCTTCCTCGATCACATTGCCAAGGGAGGCACCTACACCCTCAGCTATCTCGTGCGCTGCACGGTGGCGGGGGCCGCGATGGTGCCGCCCGCGAAAGTCGAGTCGATGTACGAGCCCGATCAGTTCGCGTTGTCGGATTCCCGGGTCTTCACGACGCGTTGAGCCGGAGGAGCTGTTTGAGGGTCATCCGGGCCGGAAGCGCGCGGGCCATGCGGCTTCCGGCGGCGGAATGGGGTCTTTTCTCCCGGTTTTCCCCGGGGCTTCCCGTGCTTGCCGGGCGGGCTCCGGGGTGGTTTCCTTGCCTCCGCGATGCATCTTCGGCTGACGGAACAGGAACTGGCCACCTTGGTCGAGATGGTGAGCCTTGCCGCGAATGTCGCCTCCTGGAACCAGCGGGACAGTGCCGACGGCAAGGTCGGCGAGTTTGAGGATTTGGAGAGCAAGATTCTCGAGAAGGCAGGTCATGCCGGATTGGCCGACTGGATCGAGTTCGACGAGGAGAGTCAGCGCTACCGGGTGAGGCAGGATGTCGAGGAGCGCATGTTCTATCACGAATGTTATGACGAGTTCCGCAACGAGAGTTTCTGGGACGAGTTGGCCGTGCGTCTTGCGGACCGGGACCTGATTCGGGCGATCGGGCTCTCGGCATGGGAAAAGCTCTCCGAGGAGCAGCGCAGGGAGCGCACGGTGGCGTGGGAGAAGCGGTACTGGGATGAATTTTCCAAGTACGGCGTGGACCGGGTGGTGGTGATGTCTCCACCGGGGGAGGGCTGATGTCTCCGCCGATTGACAGGAGCGTTTCCAGCCGCTACAAGGCGGGCATGCGTCTGGTTCCCGGCTTGGCCGTGCTGGCGGTGTCGGTTTGTGGATCCGCGTGTTCTTGGTTCGCCTCGCCGGAGGCATGGAAGGGCGCGGTGGACACCCAGGCCGCACAGCTCGGCTACCGCAACTGGATCGTGGTGGCCGAGGCCTCGTTTCCCGCGCACAGCAGGCCCGGGGTGCGGCAGGTCACCGCGCCGACCGATGTGGCGACCGTGACCGACTATGTCCTGCATGCCCTCGAGCGCACCGAGAACCTGCGTCCACGGGTGTATCTCACGCGCGAGTTGAGGTCGGTGGAAAACGACTTCGCGCCGGGTATTGATGATTTGCGTCGGCGGATTCACGAATCATTGCACGGCCATGAGTTCACCGAGTTGGAGCAGCAGTCGTTGCTGACCTTGTTGGAGGACGCCAACCGGAGTTTCGACATTCTGGTGATCCGCACCGAGAGCGCGCTGCCGTACAGTTCCGTGTTTCTCGAGTTGCAGCCCGGGTATTGGGATGCCGACTCCGAATCGTATTTGCGGGAGCGGATCGGGCGGGAGCGGTTGCAAAAACTTGTGCGGCCGCCGCCCTGAGGGCAGGATCCGTGTGTGGGCCTGAAGGACGAGGAAATCCGTGGGGAGCGCGAGACCGCGTGGGTGGGCGATGCCGTACTGGCCCTGTACGCGCGGCAATTCGTGTTGCGCGAGCGGGGGTCGATGGACGGCGAGTGGTTTGTGAGACTCACCTCCAACGAGTTTCTCGGAACCTTCGGCAACCCCACCCGGGTCGAGGCCTCGATCGGGCGCCTGTACCTCGAGGGTGGTCTGGAGTTGGCGTTTTCATGGATGGATGAGAATCTGGTTCCCCGTTTCCGCAAGCAATTGCCGAAGCGCGGGTGAATGCGGGCTGGCTTGTTGGTGCCGGCGCTTTTTGCCTCTTGGCCGGGAGACTGTGATCGGGCAAGGTGTCCGGGTGAACGCCCGGGTGCTGATCGACGGACCTTCCGAACTCGTCTTTGACTATGCGGTGGCGGAGGGCATGCCGGTGCGGGAGGGGTGCCGGGTGCGGGTGCCCTTGCGCAATCGCTCGGCCACCGGCACCGTGCTTGCGCTCGAAGAGGGAGCGCAGGGGGATTTTGCGGTGAGGGAGATCGAGGCCCTGCTGGATCCCGAACCCCTGCTCACGCCGGTATTGCTCAAGACCGGGCGATGGATTGCGGACTATTACGGGTGCGGGTTCGAGACCGTGGTGCGTTCCCTGTTGCCGGAGGCCGTGCGCACCGAGGACCATGCAGCCAAGTCGCGAAAGGTGGCGGGCTTGGTCGGGCCCTTGGGTGAGTCCGACATGGAAAAGCTCGGGCGGCGTGCGCCGCGGCAGCTTCAGATTGTGCGTGTGCTTGCGGCGGAGGACGGCATGGTTCCGGTGGCGTCGTTGGGGCGCGGAGCGGGGCCTGCGTTGCGGGCCCTGGCGGCGGCCGGGTGGGTGCGGATAGAGGAGGAGACGGTGCGGCGCGATCCCGATGCGGCGGGAGAGGACGATCTGGTCGCATCCCTGCCCTTGCCTCTCAACGACGAGCAGCAGACCGCACTGGACACCGTGCTCTCCCATGCGGGTTCCGCCGATCCCAAGCCCGTGTTGCTGCTCGGCGTGACCGGGTCGGGCAAGACCGAGGTCTACCTGCAGGCGGCGAGCCGGGTGTTGGATTCCGGGAAAACGGTTCTCGTGCTGGTTCCCGAGATTTCGCTGACCCCGCAGACCGTGCGTCGGTTCAAGTCGCGTTTTGCCGCGAGGCGCGGCGAGGTGGCGGTGCTGCATTCGCATCTTTCGCAGGGCGAGCGCTTTGACGAGTGGCACCGCATCCGCAACGGGGAGGCGCGCATCGTGATCGGGGCGAGGTCGGCGGTGTTCGCGCCCTTGCCGGATCTCGGATTGATCCTCGTCGACGAGGAACATGAGAACACCTACAAGCAGGAAAGTGTTCCGCGGTATCACGGGCGGGATGTGGCGGTTCTGCGGGCGCGCTTCGAGGGATGTGCGATTGTGCTCGGCTCGGCGACTCCGTCGCTCGAGTCGTGGCACAACTGCCTGACCGGGAAGTACGATCTGGTGAGGCTCGACCGCCGTGCCGACGGCGGGGCGATGCCGATGTTGCGGGTGATCGACATGCGGATGGACGCCGGCAAGCGCAAGGGAGGACCGGCGATTCTTTCCGATCGCCTGCGCGAGGAACTTGCCAAGAGGCTTGAGAGCGGAGAGCAGTCGATCCTGTTCCTCAACCGGCGCGGCTTTGCGAGATCGATCCAATGTCCGCAATGCGGCTATGTCTGCCAATGTCCGCATTGTTCGGTCGCGCTCACCTATCATCGGACCGACGAGCGTCTGGTGTGTCATGTGTGCGGGCATCAGGCGGTGGTGCCGCGGGTCTGTCCGTCGCCGCCGTGTGCGAGTCCGGCGATTTTGTTGCAGGGATACGGCACGCAGAAGGTCGAGGAGGTCGTGGCCAAGGTCCTGCCCGGAGCGCGGGTGGCGCGAATTGATGCCGATGCGATGCGCAGGCGTCATGCCTTGCGGGACG
The DNA here is from genome assembly GCA_964569415.1 of uncultured Luteolibacter sp. Classification (GTDB taxonomy): domain Bacteria; phylum Verrucomicrobiota; class Verrucomicrobiia; order Verrucomicrobiales; family Akkermansiaceae; genus Luteolibacter. The sequence goes on from CAZMUK010000030.1 coordinate 19,160, forward strand.
CGCTTGAGGATTTCCGCGCGCGGCGCACGGACATCCTCATCGGCACGCAGATGATTGCCAAGGGTCTGCATTTCCCGAATGTGACTTTGGTGGGAATCCTCAATGCCGATCTCGGTTTGCAGGTTCCCGATTTCCGTGCCGGCGAGCGCACCTTCCAGTTGGTTACGCAGGTGGCGGGCCGCGCCGGGCGGGGCGGGTTGCAGGGGGAGGTCATCGTGCAGACCTTCACTCCGCATTCGCCGTCGATCCAGTTTGCGCGGAAGCATGATTTCATCGGGTTTTCCGAGCAGGAGCTCGAGTTCCGGCAGCGGTTCCGGTTTCCTCCGTTCGCGCATTGCGCGGTGCTCACCTCGCGGTCGGCGCATGAGCGCAGGGCCGAGTTCACCTTGCAGACGCTGCGGGTGCGACTGCTGGAGGATCTTCCGCCCGGGATGGAGGTGGGGGATGTATTGCCTTCGCCGTTGGTCAAGGCGCACGGACAGTACCGGTTTCAGATCACGATGCGTTGTGCCGGGGCGCGGGCCTTGACGCGGCAGGTGCAGTCGGTGCTCGGGCGCACCACCCTGCCCGGGGATGTGACCGTGGTGTTCGACATGGACGCGCTCAGCTTTGTGTGAGCGGTGCGTGCGTTCGCGCGGCTCAGTAGCTGCGGGCCCAGACCGCGCGGGTGGAGGTGCGGGTGCCGCTGAGGATGCAAGGGCCTTCCGCCGCGAGGGGCAGCGGCGTCCCGGAGTCGGGCAGGCAGCGGATCGTGATGCGGTGCTGTTTGGAGAGCGTTTCCTCCTCCTCGGCGGATCCGTTCCAATGTGTGAGCAGCCACCCCGGATTTTCGCGCGTCCAGTGCGAGTGGAACTCCTCCATCGAGTGGCAGGGGATCAGGTTCGCATCGCGCAGGGCGGTGGCGCGGGCGAGCAGGGCATCGTGGATCTCGTCGAGGATGGCGGTGACGTTTCGCAGGAAATCCTCCTTCGAGGGGAAGTCCTTTTCCGTGACCGCCTGATCGCGGCGCTGCACGCAGAGTTTCATGGTTTCGATATCGCGCGGGCCGATCTCGATGCGCAGCGGCACTCCTTTCTTGATCCATTCCCACTTCTTCACGCCGCCGCCGAGGTCGCGCGCGTCGACCGCCACGCGCAGCGGTTCCCCGTGGTAGGACTGGTGGCGCAGGGTTTCGGCGAGTGCGTGGCAGGAATCCAGCACCGCTTGCCGGGAGTCTTCCTTCGGGGTTACCGGCAGGATCACGATCTGGCGGGTGGCGGCGCGCGGAGGGAGGACCAATCCGTCGTCATCCGCGTGGGTCATGATCATCGTGCCGATCAAGCGGGTCGAGACTCCCCACGAGGTCGTGTGGGCGTGGGACAGCGCGCCGTCGCGGCCGGTGAACGAGATGTCCTGTGCCTTGGAGAAATTCTGACCGAGGTAGTGCGAGGTTCCCGCCTGGATTGCCTTGAGGTCCTGCACCATGGCTTCGACCGTCAGGGTGGTCACCGCGCCGGGGAAGCGTTCGTTCTCCGTCTTTTCCCCGGCGATTACCGGGATGGCGAGGCAGTCGCGGAGGAAATCGCGGTAGATTCCCTGCATCAGTTTCGTTTCGGCGAGGGCTTCTTCGCGGGTTTCGTGGGCGGTATGGCCTTCCTGCCAGAGGAACTCCGCGGTGCGCAGGAAGAGGCGGGGGCGCATTTCCCAACGCATTACATTCGCCCACTGGTTGATCAGCAGCGGCAGATCGCGGTACGACTCGATCCATCGCGAGAAGGCCGCGCCGATGATCGTTTCCGAGGTCGGGCGGATCACATACGGTTCCGCGAGTTTCCCGACCGGCGTCATGATGGTTTTCCCCGTTTCCGGATCCTTCGAGGCCTCGAGTCGGTGGTGGGTGACCACGGCGCATTCGGTGGCGAAGCCTTCCGCGTGGCCGGCCTCCTTCTCGAGATAGGAGAGCGGGATCAGCAGCGGGAAGTAGGCGTTCTCGTGGCCGGTTTCCTTGAAGCGGCGGTCCAGTTGGCGCTGGATCAGTTCCCAGATTCCGTAGCCCCAGGGCTTGATCACCATGCAGCCCCGGGTTTCCGAGTTTTCCGCGAGGTCGGCGGCCTTGATCACCTGTTGGTACCACTCGGGAAAATCCTCGGCGCGGGTCGGTTGGATGGCGGTTTGGCGGGAACTCATGGCGGGGCGGGCGCATTGGAAGCACGGAAGGCCGCCGGGGGCATCAAAAAACCGAAGGAAATCCGCGCCGGGGGTTTGACAGCGGGGGTGGTTTCCGCTTGTCTGGAGGTTGCCAGAGGCTGAAAACCCCCTCGCCCCGCATGACTGAAAACAACCCACCCCAGCCCCCGGAGCGGCCGACCGCGAGTGTCCCCCTCCCGCCCGACAAGCAGACTGCGAGTGTCCCCCTGCAAAGGCAGACCGCGAGCATTCCGTTGAAAAAGGAGACCGTCCGCGTGACGCTCCGTGCAGGAGATGTTCCGGCAGTACCTTCCGCCGCGGTTCCGTTGGCGCCGCCGGTGAGGCCTCCGGTTCCCGGAGCCCAGCCGCCGACCGGCCCGCTTGCTCCCCCGGTGCCACCCGCGCCTCCACCCCCGACCGTGGCCTTGC
>CAZMUK010000030.1:21764-27054 GCA_964569415.1 uncultured Luteolibacter sp.
GGAGCTCCGCCTGCGCCGACCGCTCCTCTCAACAAGCCCAAGTTGGCCACCGGTGGCGCGCCAGCTGCGCCGACCATCAAGCTGGCCACCAGCAACGCTCCGATCGCGCCGACCATGAAATTGGCGACATCGACGGCGCCGATCGGCACCACTCCGCTGAAGCCTGCGGCTCCAACGCCGACGGTGCCGGGAGTGGGTGCGGCCGCTCCCACGCTTCCCCGCGCCACGATCCAGCTGCAGCCCCCCACCCAAGCCGGTACCAAGCCGCTCACCGGCGGACTGGCCATCGGAGGTCCGAGCCTCACCAAGAAGCCGACCCTCGTCGTCGAGGAGGAAGAGGAAGAGGAGGAGAACATGGGGGTCAAGGTCCTTGCCGGGATCGGCATGGTGGCGGCACTCGCCGTGCTGACTTTCCAATTGCTGCTCGCCAAGAAGTGGATCGATGTCGAGGACAACCCGCGTGTCGGAGACTGGTCCCAAGTGCTGGAAACCCCGGAGTAAACGCCGCCCCGGCAACCCCCGAATCCCGTCATGGCTCTTCCCATCATCAACATCGTTCTCGCAGGGGCGCTGCTCTATGTCGCGTACTTGGCCGGCTCCCTGCCGGTCGGTTGAACGCCTCGCCGCCGCATGGTTGCGGAAACCGTTTTCCGGATTCCCGCACTTGACGCGGTTCCGTGCCTGTTCATGGTTCGGGTATGGCACTTGCACTCAACGAAGCGAATTTCCAGTCCGAGGTCCTTGATTCCTCCGTGCCCGTCCTTGTGGACTTCTGGGCCGAGTGGTGCGGACCCTGCAAGATGATTGGTCCGGTGATCGACCAGCTTTCCACCGAACTCGGCGGGCAAGCGAAGGTCGGCAAGGTGAATGTCGACGAAGCCCGCGAGCTTGCGGCGAAGTACGGCGTGCGTTCGATCCCGTTGCTGTTGTTTTTCAAGAACGGCGAGGTCAAGGATCAGGTGGTGGGAGCCGGGGTTTCGAAGGACCAGCTCAAGGCCCGCTTGCTTGCCTTGGCATAAGCGAGTCTCCGGCGCGCGGCATCAGCCGAGCCAGAGCACGGCCACTTGGGCCGCCAGGATGCGCAGCAGCATGGTGAGCGGATAGACACCCGCGTAGGCGACCGACGGATGGTCCGAGTTCGCCAGCCGGGTGGCGAAGGCGAGCGCGGGAGGATCGGTCATGCTTCCGGCGAGCACCCCGGAGAGCGTGAGGTAGTTCATCTTCATCCATTTCCTTGCCACGAATCCGGCGGCGAGCAGCGGGAGTAGTGTCACGAGTGCGCCGAGCGCCATCCAGCGCAGGCCGGTGGGGGAAAATGCCGTTTCCGCGAATCCGCCGCCGGCGTTGAGACCCACGCAGGCGAGGAACAGGATGATGCCGAGTTCGCGGAGGGCCGTGTTTGCATTGATCGGCATATGCACCACCAGCGGGCCGATGCGGCCGAGGCGGCCCATGAGGATCGCGATGAGAAGCGGTCCACCCGCAAGGCCGAGGCGCAGCGGCACGGGCATTCCGGGCAAGGGCCAAGGGTAGAGCCCGACGAAGATCCCGATGGCGATGCCGACGAAGATCGAGGCGAAGCTTGTTTCGTTGAGTTGGCGCACCGAATTGCCGAGCGCTCTCGCGGCGGAGTCGATCGCCTTTTCCTCGCCCACGAGGTTGAGCATATCGCCGAACTGCAGCCGCAGTTCGGGCATCGCGGTGAGGATCATGTCCTGGCGGCTCACCCTGCTGACGATGACCCCGTAGCGGTCGGCGATGCCGCTTTGCGCGATGGTTTTGCCGATCATGTCGCGGTGGGTAACCAGCACGCGGCGGGATGCGACCGGGCCCGGTGCCTTGCGCAGGTCCTCGGAGCTGCGGCTGCCGATGGCGAGCACGGCGCGCTCCACCTGTTGCGGGGATCCCACCACCAGCAATGTGTCCCCGACATGCAGGATCGTGTCCGCCGCGGCGACGCCCGTTTCGGTTTCGTCGCGCCGCCGGATGCGGGAGACCACCGTGTCTCCGTTGCCGAGGCCCGGCACCTTGCCGAGCGCCACTCCCTCGAGATTCGGGTTTTCCACGAGGATGGTGGCGCGTTGAGGTTCCGGGCTTTCGCTGGTGAGCGAGAAGCGCAGTTCCTCAAGTTCCCGCGAAGGATCGATGCGGAACACCGTGCGCAGGATCATCAAGGTGAAGATGATGCCTGCCACGCCGAAAGGGTAGCAGACCGCGTAGGCCATGGCAGCGATGGCGGGGCCTTCCGCGTCGCCGGCAGCGTTCATCGCCTGTTGGGCGGCGCCGAGCGAAGGCGTGTTGGTGGTGGCGCCCGAGAAAATCCCCGCCGACGCCGCAGAGCCGGAACCGGCGAGAAGTTTGCCGCCGGCGAAGGCGAGCAAGGCACCCGTGAGCACAATCCCGGCCGCCAGCGCGTTGAGGCGCAGACCCTCCTTTTTCAGCGAATTGAAAAATCCCGGTCCGAGTTGCAGGCCCACCGTGAACACGAAAAGAGCCAGTCCGAAGTCCTTGAGAAAGGAGCTCAGGTGCGGATCCAGAGACAGGCCCAAGTGTCCGAGGAGGAGCCCGCTGAACAGCATGCCGGCCACCCCCGCCCTGATTCCCGCGATGCGGATGCTGCCGAAAAGAAGGCCGAGAATCGCCGTGAGGCTGATCACCAGCAGTGGTTCGGCGTGCGGGGAAACCTGCCGCACGGACTCCATGAGCGCGTTCACGGGCGGATGATGGTGCGGGCGGCCGGAAGGCCGCAATGCCGAACACCTCGCGCGGGACTCCGGGCTTGAACGCGATGGCGTGGCGGCGCAGGCTGTGGGCCGTTCCGCGAGGCACGAGTAGCTCAGCGGTAGAGCAACCGGTTTACACCCGGTCGGTCGGCGGTTCGATCCCGTCCTCGTGCACATCCTCTTGTGCCAGTCCGGCACGAAATCCCGTCCGATGACCGCCCTCCCGCCTCCTCCCTCCGCCCGCTTTGTGCTGTCGTTTGATTTCGACGGCACCCTGCATCATCCCGCGGACGATCCTCCGGTGCCGCGCGAGTTGTTCCGGGTGATCGAGTCGCTGCGCCGGGAGCGCGGAGCGGTGTGGGGTATCAACACGGGCAGGTCGATGGAGCATGTGATCGAAGGAATGGAGGAAAGCGGTTTCCCGTTCCTGCCGGACTGGGTGGTGGCGCGGGAACGCGAGATTCATCTGCCGTGTCCTGCAGGCGGATGGGAGGAGCATCACGAGTGGAACCGGCGCTGCCGCCGCGAGATCGACCGTCTGTTCCTGCGCGTGCGCGGCATGTTGCGGCGGATCCGGCGTCACATCGAGGAACGCACCGGTGCGGAGTGGATGGAGATGGACGGGGATCCGGCGGGCATCATCTCGCGCACGGTCGAGGAAATGGACTGGATCGTCGCATGGCTCGCGCCCTTCGCTGCGGAAGAGCCCGAGTTGGCGTGGCAGCGCAACTCGATCTGGCTGCGCTTCGGGCATCGCGATTTTCACAAGGGAAGCAGCCTCACCGAGGTGGCGTCGATGTATGGGTTGGGCGGGTCCGCCTGTTTTGCGGCGGGTGACGGGCACAACGATCTTGAAATGCTCGATGAGGCGCATGCCGGGATGGCGGCCTGTCCCGCAAATGCGGTGGCCGAGGTGCTTGCCAAGGTGCGTGGCCGGGGCGGCTATGTTGCGCGCGCGGCGCACGGGGCCGGTGTGGTCGAGGCCTTGCGGCACGGGTTCCCCGCGCTCAGTTCTCCTTGAGCGGGTCCCACCAGGCGTTGACGCGCGCCTTGAGGTCTTTGACGATTTCCTTCTGCTTTGGCGCGAGGTTCACATTTTCCCCGGGGTCTGCATCGAGGTCGAAGAGTTCGATCGTGCTTTCGATGTTCTTGCGGCGCGCGCCGTCGTTGGCTGGTTTCGCAGCGGGTGCGGTCTTGCGCCACCAGATGAGTTTCCAGTTCCGGTGCACACAGGTGCGGCTCCACAAGTGGCGGGCCGGATCGCCGGGGGCGGCCATTTCCTCGGCGTAATTCGCGAGGAAGAGGGTCTTGCGGGAGTCCACCGCCTCCGGGTCGAGCAGGTCGATGCCGGCGAGATGTCCCGGCACCGGCAGTGCGGCGGCCGTGAGGAGGGTGGGCATGATATCGAGGGAACTGACGCGGTGCGTGGTATCGGTGCGCGGGCGGAGGCGCTGCGGCCATCGGATCAGCAGAGGGGTGCGCACGCCGGCGTTGTAAGGCGATCCCTCGGACGAGGGGCCGGAGCCGTAGGCGGAAAGCAGCACCACGATCGTATTGCGCTCGAGGTTGCGCAGGCGGAGTTGGTTGAGAAGGTCGCCACAAGTTTCATCGAACCACTGGATATTGGCGAGGCGTCCCGCCTTGGCGGGGTCGCCGGGGAGTTCGTAACTCCGCGTGATCCGTTTCGGTGCGCTGAACGGCGGGTGGGGCAGCAGCGGAGCGTACCAAACGAAAAACGGCTTCCCCTCCCCTGTCGCACGATCGATGAAGCGGTGGATCGGCTCCATCGTCACGCGGCCGATCGCGTAGGGACTGCTGCCGCGGGTGGCATCTCCGATCATGTCGGTGAAGCCGAGTGAGGCGGGGTCTGCGAGCGGGAAGCGGCCGGTGTGGAGCGCGAGGTATCCGGCGGAGGCGAGTTCGCGCGGAAGGGTTTCGGCACGGGACAGCGGGCGGGTGTGGTCGGCCGGCGAAGACTCCGCCGCGGTTTTGTCGCCGGTGATGCCGTGCTGATGCGGGTGGACTCCGGTCAGCAGCGAGGCGAGGGAGGGAGCGGACGCCGCGGTCGGCACGAAGCCGCGGGTGAAAGTGAGGCTGTCTCGAGCGAGGGCGTCGATGCAGGGCGTCTTTGCCTCTCCGCCGAGGAAGCCGAAGCTGTTCCACGCCATGTTGTCGGCGACGATCAGCACGATGTTGGGCCGCTCCGTTGCGACGGCGGGAGCGCCCGCGGCGAGGAGAAATGCCGACGCCGTGACGATGCGGGAGACGAGGTGGTGCGCATTCATACGCAAATCACGCCGTCACCGCGCCGCGGTCGTCCTTGAGGCCGGATTTCTCGAGGAAATATTCGTAACCTCCCGAGTACTTGGTGAGTGTGCTGCAGGAATCGTCGGCCTTGCGCGTGATGTGGTAGGTCGTCTCGGCAAGCGTGCGGATGAAGTGCACATCGTGGGAGATGAAGACCAGTGTTCCCTCGTAGGACTTGAGCGCGTTGACCAATGAATCGATCGACAGGATGTCGAGGTGGGTGGTCGGTTCGTCCATGAGGAGGAGGTTCGGGGGATCGA
>CAZMUK010000031.1:0-26519 GCA_964569415.1 uncultured Luteolibacter sp.
GGTGGTGGTCGAGGCCGAGCGGATGACCGACGAGGCAGCCAATGCCTTTCTCAAAACCTTGGAGGAGCCGCCGCGGCGCAGCCTGCTTTTGTTGCTCAGTGCCAATCCCCAGCGGATCCTGCCGACCGTGTTGTCGCGGTGCGTGCGGATTCCGTTGATCGGTGGTCGTCCGCTGCTGAGTGAGGGAGGGGCCGAGCTGGTGGCCGCTCTCAACCGCGAGGCGCGGCAGGGTTTCGGCACGCCGGTGGCGGCCCTGCGGCTCAAGGCGGTGTTTGGTGCGTGCCTGGCCGGGTGTCGCGCGGCGGCTGAAGCGGCGGCGAAGGCAGCCGAAAAGGAGGAGGTGGCCGCCTACAAGGATGCGACCGACGGCACTTGGCTCAAGAACCGCGAGGAATTTCACAAGGCGGCGGCCGAGGCCGACTACCTCAGCGGGCGCAACCGCTTGTTCGAGGTCTTGTTTGCCTGGATGGCCGACCTGTTGCGGATCAAGGGCGGGTTTCCCGGTCTGGAGTTTCCGGAAAGTGCCGGAGAACTGGAGGCGGTGGCCGCGGCAGAAACCGAGGCCGACCTGCTGCGGAGGATCGGTGCCCTCGAGCAACTGCGGCGGACCCTCGATACCAATGCCTTCGAGCCGCTGGCCCTTGAAGTGGGGTTCCTGCGCGCCTTCGGTTGAAAACCCGCGGGATTTTCCAGAGGCGCGGGCGCGTGTCGCGTGCTAGGCTCGCCCGATGAAAAAGCGCCTCGCTCTCGCCGCCGCCGCGGTGTCCGGTCTGTACCTGCTCACCGCCGGCCTCTTGCCCGATCCGTTGCCGTTCATCGATGAGGCGCTGATGGGATGGATTCTGGTGAAGTCGCTGGGCGTGCTCGGGTATGATGTGCGGTCCCTGCTGCCCTTTCTCCCGCAACGCGGCGCGGCGCGCGCGCGGCGGCCCGCCGCATCCCGCGACATGACCATCGATGTTTGAAGCCCCGGGTGCCGCCGGTTTCAGGCGGGTTGCTGCTGGGAAATGCAGTGCAGGGATCCGCCTTCCTCAACGAGGTCGAGGCAATCGATCCCCCGGACCACGCGGTCCGGAAACAACTCGCGCAGGATGCCGAGTGCGCGGTCGTCGTTGCGCCGCTGGCGAAAGGTCGGCACGAGCACGCCGCCGTTGATGATCAGGAAATTCACATAAGATGCGGGCAGCAGCGGCAGCCGCCAACCGGGCACCTCGCACGCGGCGGGCATCGGCATGCCGACGATTTCGAAGCTGCGGCCGCCGGCACCTGCGAAGGAACGCAGACGCGCGGCGTTGGCCGCGAGCAGCCCGTGATTCGGCGAGGACACATCCCGCTCTTCGCAGGCCACGATCGTGCCTTCGTCGATGAAGCGCGCGAGATCGTCGATGTGGCCATCGGTATCATCCCCCTCGATGCCGCGCTCCAGCCAGTGGATGCGTGCGACTCCGAGTCCCTCTCTCAGGCGGGTCTCGACGTCCGCGCGTGACAAGTGCGGATTGCGGTTGGGGTTGAGCAGCACCGCCTCGGTGGTGAGCAGGTCGCCCGCACCGTTCGCCTCGACGGCGCCGCCCTCCAGAATCATGCCGCCTTCGAAGCGCCTCTTGCGCAGTGTCGCGGCGATCCGCGCCGGGATCGCATCGTCGAGATCCCATGGCGGAAACTTCCCGCCCCAGGCGTTGAAGCCCCAGTCGGTCAATGCCGTTTCGCCGGTTTCGCGATGTTTCACGAAGATCGGCCCGTGGTCGCGGCACCACACATCGTTGTGGGGATGATCGAACAGCTCCACCCGCTCCGGCACCGCCTTGGCGCGGTTGCATGCCGCGGCGATGCTTGCGTGTTCCGCGCCCGGGGCATTGATGCGCACGGGTTCGTGCAACGAGATCGCCGCGGAGATCTCAGCGAACTTGCGCTCCATGAGGTCCGCCTTGGCCCCGCCCCAATGCCGCGGATCCCGCACCGGCCACGACAGCCAAACCGCCTCCTGCGGAGACCACTCCGCCGGCATCACGAATCCGGCCTCCGCGGCATTCATGGACTCTTCATCCGCAGCAGGTCGGTTCCTCGAATTCCGGTTCAGTGCCCTTTGGATGCGTCCACCCCCACGATGCCCTGCGAACCGCTCAGGCGGCTCCACAGAAATCCGTAGAGGGCGACGATCAGAAACCCGAACAAGGGCATCAGGAACCCCGCCGACATCCCCCGCTCGTCGCCGATCCAGCCCATCAGCTTGGGCATCAGCGCTCCACCCATGATCGCCATGACAATGAAGGATGAAGCCACCTTCGCCTTGCTGCCCAAGCCATGGATGCCGAGGGCGAAGATCGTCGGGAACATGATCGACATGAAGAAGAAGCTCAGGAAAAGGGCGGCCGCCGAAATCCAGCCGAGCTTGAGCACGATCACGCCCATCAGCACCGCATTGATGGCCCCGTAGGTTCCCAGTACGCGGTGTGCCGCCACCCGGTTGAGGATGAATGCACCGGTGAAACGCCCCAGCAGGAACAGGGTGAAGCCGACGAATGCGAGCAGCTTGGTGGCTCCCTTCTCGTTGATGTAGAGAAGACCATCGCGCATTTCGGAACCGCTTTCGCCGCCGAGCAACCAACTGGTTTTCATGTTCATCGCAATCGCCGGCAGATCCTCGATGATGTAGAAAATGAAGAACCCGAAGATCCCCGCCTGGCAGGCCACATAGAAGAACTGCGCCACTACCGCTCCGGAGAAATGGAAATGCGACCAGATCGATCGTGATCCGCCGCTCTGTGCGTCGTCGAGGCTGTACTTGTCCTCGCTGCGGATGTCCGGAATGCTTGCCTTGGCGAAGACAAGGCTCAGCAGCAGTACGATCCCGGCGATCCATGCGTACGGGATCCAGAGGGTTTCCTGGGCGGCCTCGGCGCCCTCCTTGCTGTAGAAGAAGATGCCTCCGAGGATCGGCCCGAGGATCCAGCCGACACCGTTGCAGACCTGCGCGATGTTGATCCGCACCGCCGAATACTGCGGCGCGCCCAGCACCGTGGTGTAGGGATTCGCGACGGTTTCGAGGAAAGTGAGGCCCATCGAAATCACGCAGACTCCGGCTAGGAAGGCCCAGAACTCCTTGATGCCCGTGGCTGGAATGAACCAGAGGCAACCCGCCGCCACCAGCAGCAGCCCTGAAATGATGCCGCCCTTGTATCCAAGCCGACGCGCCAGCCAGCCCGCCGGCAGCGCCATCAGGAAGTATCCGAGGTAGTGCGCGAACTGGACCCAAGCGGACTGCCTCTTGTTGAGGTGCAGCAACTCCTGGAAGTGCTTGTCCATCACATCGATCATGCCGTTGCAGAGCGCCCAGAGAAAGAAGAGCGAGCTGATGAGGGCAAAGGTGACGAAGTGGTTTCTGCCGTCGCCGGTGGTGAAGAGTCCTGATTTCATGTGGTTTGGAGCAACACCCGCTGCGAAGGTGCTGCGGGTCGGAGTAACAGCCCGGTCGGGGCTTGTCACGAAAGAAAGGAGGGGAGGCCCCGTCAAGACCGCCCCGATGCCCGGAATCAACTGGTTTCCCGCAGGCGGGACACCTCGTCCGCTCAGGCCCTTCCGAGGTACGAATTGTCCTCGGTTTTCACATTGATGCGTTCACCCACGTTGATGAAGAGCGGCACCTGGACGATCAGCCCGGTTTCCATGGTGGCGGGCTTGTAGACATTGTTGGCGGAGTCGCCCTTCACGCCCTCCGAGGATTCCTTGACGGTCATGGTCATGGTGAGCGGCAGCTCCACCGAGACCACGTTTCCATCGGCGATCAGCAGGGTGTAGACCTGGCCCTCGATGAGGTAGTCCTTCACGTTCTCGATGAGATCCTCGTAAACGACCATGTCCTCGTAGGTCGCCGGATCGAGGAAATGGTAGCCGGAGCTGTCCTTGTAAGAGTACTCGTGGGGGGTGCGTTCAAGCACCACGCCCTCGAGCGAGTCGTTGGAGGTGAGACGGAGATTGAAGACCTTTTTGGTGGCCACGCTGCGGATGGACATCTGCACATACGACGCCATGCGCGGCGGTGTCTTGAGTTCGTGGTCGGCGACCACGCAGATCTCGTTGTTGTAGCGGACCGCGTGTCCGCGGCGGAGGTTGATGACGGGTGTGCTGGCCATGGGAAGGGTGGATCGGCGGGTCGTTGCGGGGAGCAGGGGATAGGGGCGGTTCCGGGCTGGTGCAAGTCTGGAATCGGTCTGCCGGGAGTTGGGTTCAGGAAGTGGGCGCCCGGCTCCCGACCCATGAGGCGGTTTTCGGGTCGTTTCCGTCGTCCTGCCAGACCCGGCGGAGGAAATCAGCGGGATGGATGCCGTGTTCGCGCAGGAACTTGCGGTCGCCCCCGCAGCAGAACATCAGGTCGGGGTCGAGCTCCCCGCGAAGTTTCGCCCGGGCCTTGGCGAGGATGCGGGGGAGGTAATGGATGCCCCCGAGCGCCTCGCCGAAGGTGGGGATGTTGTCGCGGGTGAGCAGTTGCCGCGGGGCACCGGCCCCGGGATGGGCCAGAAACCAGTCGCGGCGCACTGCGGCCACCAGCAGCGCGGTCGACGGAGAGGGATCACCACCATCGCACCAGTCCTCGACGAAGTCGAAGAACTCCCGAGCTTGGTGTCCGATCGAAGCGAGGAACGCGAGATCGTCGGGTCCGTAGTAGCTCGTGAAATCGCGGTTTCCGCCTTGGTAGAGGGCGCTGCAGCGGTCGAAGAGTCGGAGGAAGGTGTCGTTCCAATGCATGGCCGGAAGGTGCCGTTGCCACGACATCGGGGCAAATGAAATGAATCGGTTGTTTGCGGGTCCGTCGGACGCATGCCGTCCGATCCTTGCCGAGAGCGGTGGAACAGGCGGGAAAGACCGGCCTGCCGCGGCATCCTGACGGCAGTGTTGAGGTTCACGTTCTTCGCTGGCGTAGTGCAGCGAGATTAGTTGGTGGCGGGAACCGGCGCGGGGGCGGTCTCTTGCGCGTTCTTCCGGGTCAGGCCGGACGCCTTGTCGGCGGCCGTCACGTAACCCATGGCGCGGTAGAGATCGCTGTTCTCGCCGCCGACGGGCTCTTCACCCCCGACGGCCGCTTCCACTGCATGCCCGCCGAAGATTTCACCCCGCCATCGAACTCTTCCGGCACAAGTTCCTCCACACCCTCCGCGAAGCCGAGCTCATCAGCCCGAAAAAACTCGCCGACCTGCTCTCCTGGAAACATTCCGGCTTCCACATCCACAACGGCGGCGAAAAGCCCGTCCCCGCCCACGACAGCGCCGGGCGCAAACACCTCGCGGAATACCTCCTCCGCCATCCCTTCTCCCTCCAGAAAATCAGTTGGAACGCCACCACCAAGACCGTCATCTACCGCTCCAAACGACACCACACCACCAAACGCAACTTCGAGATCTTCAAAGCCCCCGACTTCATCGCCGCCGCGCTGCTTCACCTGCCGCCCAAAGGACAGCAAACCGTCCGCTACTACGGCACCTACTCAAACAAAACCCGCGGCCAAACCCCGCTCATCCCCGACCGCATCATCCGTCCACCGGAATCTTCCCCCAATCTCAAATCTCCAATTTCAAATCCCCAATCAGAGATCCTCCTCGTCCCGGCTCCACTCAAACAATCCGCCCGCGATATGCGGCCCCTCTGGCGCGATCTCATTCTACAGGTCTGGGGCGGAGACCCGCTCCAATGCCCCTGCTGCAAGGGCACCATGAAACCCGTCCGTCAGATCATCCGCCCTGAGGAAATCCAATTCTTCCTCCGCCTCCACGGCCTGTGGGAAGGCATCATCCAGCTTCCACGCCCGCCACCGCCGCCATTCGACATCGAAAAACGCCGAAGGCTTGTAGGCGTTTTGGACGGAGGCGTAGCCGGAGCCCGCAGGGTGAGCCCGCCGGCGGGGTGGGCGAATCAAACCATGGAGCCGATCGAACCACCGTGGCAGGCGATCAAGGAATGGATCCCCGCCGACGAACCCGACCTTGACTGGTTCAACCGTCCCCGGAATCCATCTAATCCAGATCCAGATGGCTACGACCAAAGCCAAACATGGAAAGCACCCGAAATCCAGTTGGACGACGGCCGCATCCTGGTTCTCGAATACACCTGACAAACCCACCCGCCAAAAACCGCAGCCAAAAGAATTATTGGCAAGGCCGCCTGGAGAGCTACGCTCGCGACGGATGAAAAAAGCTGTGGGATCTCCTGAGTCAGCCGTTTACCGGCGTGGACTGGGGCTTTTTCTTGCCGAAACACCGCCCACCGATTCACCGAAACACCTCTTCCGCCCCCTTTCCCCCCGCAACCCCCTTTTCCCCGCCCGCCGGTCCGGCCACCGGCTCTTTCAAAGGCCCACACCCAGAAAGCAAATTCCTAGCAGCAAACCTGCTGTCCTCGCTTGACTGAGCCAACACCCACGGCTACCATACGTCCATGCGAAAAATCAAATTTCCTATCACCCAGGCATCCATGACTTACACAGCAGGCAGATCAAGGCGGCTGGTAGCGGCAGCAGCGGTGGCGCTGCTGCTGGCGGTGATGACGGGGGAAGCCATGGCGACCCAGATTAACATCACCCGTATTGAGGAGATGCCGAGGGAGCCCGCGCCGTACGAGATGCGTGACTGGAAGAAGGTGGCGCGGGACTACGACGCATTCGTTTTTGATTTCAGCAAGACTGGCAGTTATCTGCCCCTGCCGTGGTGGGACACAAGCCGGTACAACTTCGCACACGACACGTTTGGCCTGCCCTCGTATGTCGGATCCTACAGCCAGACGGGGGGGACGGCGCACGAGTCGATCAACTGTATGGCGGCCGTGCTGGGGGCCACGCTGGTTGGAATTGACAAGAGCAACCAGAACGGACAGAATTACGTGCTCCAGGAAGAGCAATACTTCAACTCGACCCAGGGCGAGAACATCGTCATGAACACGGTGGCGACCGACTCGGGACACACCTTCTGGTACGAGTGGTTCCCCGGTGTGCTTTACGCCCAACTGGTTTCCAAGTACCCGTCCATGGGCTCCATGGACAGTTGGCTGTACTACGAGGCCAACCAGGCTTACAACGCCTCCTACCACATGGGCGGGCGCACATCGCCTTGGGCTGTGCCAAACTACAATTATACAGCCTTCGACATCGACACGTTGTCGCCGGTGTACAACGGCGCGTGGCGCGAGGCGGATGCGGCGGCCGGTCTGGCGTACATTGATTACATGGCCTACACCAAGTGGGGCGAGTCGCACCACCTGACCGGCGCGCTATGGGGGATGGACTACCTCAACAGTCTTACTGCCGGGCAAAGCACCAATCCGCTCTACGAGGCGCTGCTGTTGCAGGCACCCTACCTGGCGGCACGCATGAACGCCGAGCTTGGCACATCCTACGACGTGCAGAAGATGATTGACTGGGTGTTTGGATTCAGCACCAACACCAGTGCGCGGCGGGGGTGGGGCGTGTGGTCCACTGGCCAGTGGGGTGGCAATGATGTGGCAGGCCTCTCCGCCAGCAACATTGACAACTTCGCCTTTGCCATGAACACCTTCAACACGGTGGGGTCGCTCACCCCGCTGGTCCGTTACGACGACCGGTTCGCGCGGGCTATCGGCAAGTATGTGCTGAACGCCGCCAACGCTGCGCGGCTCTTCTACCCCGCCTATTTGCCATCCGCTAATCAGACCGGCTATTCCTGGGCAAGCACATACGACCCGAATGCGTGCATCGCCTACGAGGGGCTGCGCGACGTCAAGGTCTGGTGGGACAAGTTCCACAGCGATTACCAGACGATTTACGGGGCCATCACGTCGGGCAGCTATACCGACACCAAGGGCAACAACAACGTGTACGAGGTCTTGCAGGAGCGCGTGCCGTACGGCGAGAACTATGACGCCCTGGAGCACATCTGGCGCATTGACATCACGCCCAACACCAACGCCTGGTTCTGCATCCTGGCCCATCGAACGGACGGGGGCGACGGTGACACGGGTTTCACCTTCTCCTATGCCACCAGCCCTACGGGGACTTACACCACCATGTTCACGCTGACGGAGACGACCGAGGCCTACAAGAGTTTTAGCCTTGGCTCGCGCTCGGGGACGCTCTACATCAAGGTTCAGGACAACAACCGGGTCGAGGCCAATAGCGGGTTGGACACCCTGTATGTGGACATGGCGTGGGCACACACGAAGGACACCAGCATCGCGCCCTACGGTTGCGGTGACCCGATTCGCTGCGACTGGGGCGCCACCGACCTCGGGCTGTACGGGTCCAGCCACGTGGGCCTGATGGCCGCGGTGGTGGAGAAAACCTCGGAGGCCAAGATCCTGCAACTGGACCTGCTCGCCACCGATTTCTTCCATGACACGGCCTATCCGACCTATCTGTACTACAACCCCTACACCACCGCCAGGGATGTGCCGCTCAATGTCGGCGCCAGCCTCGTGGATATTTACGACACGGTGTCGGATCGGTTCGTCGCCTATGGGGTTAGGGATACGGCGGACATCAACATCCCGGCGGACAGCGCGGTGGTCGTGGTACTCTGCCCGGCGAATGGTGCGGTCACCTACGAAAATAGCCGGATGCTGGTGAACGGCGTGTATGTGGACTACATGGCTGACACGCTGCAGGCGGGGAACTACTGGAGCAACTCCGGTTTCGAGTTGGGGAGCGGCACACCAACCGGCTACGCCAAGGGGGGGACGAATACCGGCATCCCCGTATGGTCTTCCTCGACAAGTAACAGCGGCACCTACTCGCTGGCGTTGGAGGATAGCGATGCGGCGGCATACGGCAGTTGGTACACGGCACTGGTTGCCCTTCCCGCCAAGGCCGTGAGCCGGGGCGAAGTGCTGCTGAAGTGGTTTGAAAAGTACAACATCAGCGGCGGCAGCATGCGCGTGTCGGTGACCTTCTTCGACGGCGGCAACATCTATCTGCCGGACTACACCCGGCACTTCCTTGCCTCGGGTGCCAGCGCCGGGTGGGCCAATGGCGCCTTCCTCGGACGGATGGAGCGCGTGCGAGTGCCGGGCAACGCCGCCACCATGCGGTGGGAGATTGTGAGCGGCGGGGCCGCTTCGGTAACCGGGCAGTACTATGTAGATGATCTGTCCGTCTCCGTCGTCTCGGGCTCTATCGCATACACCCTGACTTTCGACAGCGCGGGCGGCAGCGCGGTGGCCCCGATCACCCAGGACTACGGCACGGCGGTGACCGCCCCGGCCGACCCGACGCGCACCGGCTACACCTTCGCCGGCTGGAGCCCGGCCGTCCCGGCCACCATGCCAGCCAACGACCTGACCGTTACCGCGCAGTGGACGGAGGTTGGAACCGGGTACACGGTCAGCTACGATGCCAACGGGGCGACCGGTGGCACGGTGCCGGCTGACCAGGTCAAGGAGACCGGCATCGATCTGACCCTGGCCGCCAACAGCGGCAGCCTGGTGAAGAGCGGCTACACCTTCGACGGCTGGAACACCGCCGCCGATGGCTCGGGTACGGACTACCCGGCGGGCGGAACCTACACCGCCAACGCCAGCGCGACGCTCTATGCGCAGTGGATCCTGGCCCCCGACATCGATGTGCAACAACCGGCCAAGAGCAGCCTCGTGGACAATCGGTCCAAGAGGAACTTCGGCGCCGTGAAGCTCGGAAAAACGAAACGCATCACCTTCACGGTGCGAAATGTGGGCGGATCCCGCCTCGGCAACCTCGCGGTCTCTTCGGCAGGCAAACACCCGAAGGCTTTCCTCGCCTCCGCCCCCAAAGAGACATCCCTGGAACCAGGGGCCTCCACCACTTTCACCGTGACCTTCGATCCGTCCGCCGAGCGATCCCTCTCGGCCGTCATCCGGGTGAAGAGCAACGATCCCGACGAAAATCCCTTCGAGATCCCGGTGTCGGGACTCGGTGTGAAGTAACGGCCCGCCCGGCTGCCTTTCGCCCCCATCCGGGTGTCTTTCTGCTTGGCGCAACGAGGGCCCCATCGCTCTACCGACTTTAAGGTGGACTTCCCTCCGAGAGACCATAGTTCCCGGGCCATTGTCATTGAGGATCGTCCAATCACGAAAGTTCCAGTACCCGATTTCTCCCCCGCCATCGCCGTCCTATTCTCCGTCCCCGGACATGCCGCGAGGCGACCGGATCCGATGAATGCGGTCAAGGTCGAGATGGCCGGGCTCACCCCTGCGGTCTTCAGCGACCACATGGTGCTTCAGCAGGACCTCGAGGTCCCGGTCTGGGGCAGGACCGAACCGGGCGGCACGGTGACGGTGACCTTCATGAAACAGACCAAGACCGCGAAGGCCGACGACAAGGGCAAGTGGATGGTCAAGCTCGACAAGATGAAGGCGGTGAGCGAACCGCAGGAAATGACGGTGAAGGACGCGAAGGAGACGCGCGTCTTCAAGGATGTGCTCGTCGGGGATGTCTGGCTTTGCTCAGGGCAGTCGAACATGGAATGGGGCTGAGACTGGAGCGATGCGGTGAAAAAGAGAAAGTACGGCATGAAGCCCGACGCGCCGCCGACCTCGAAGATGGGATTCAAGGTCGATGCCGACACGCGTGCTGTGCTGCAGCGGGCGGTGGGCAATCCGATGATCCGCTTCTCATCGAAGACCCGCGATCACCTGGTCACGAAAAACACCGGCTGGGAGCGCGTGGACGAAAAGAATGTGATCACCCTCGCCGCGCTCGCAGGCTGCGTGGCGGTCCACCTCCAAGAGCAACTCAAGGTACCGGTGGGCATCCTCCTGCGCTCGTCCTGGCAGACGGTCAACATCGGCGACATCGCCCACACACCAGGCGTGCTGACCATACTCGAGAAGCACCTGCCCGATGCGAAACTGTACCTCTGGCCGATCAAGATCGACATCGGTGTCGATCCAATGCTGCGCAAGCGGTTCCCGAAGCTGGTCATCGTCCAGTCGGCCGATGAGGTCCGCAAGGCCTTCGAGGACTGCGATTTCCTGCTGCACGGCTCCGGTCCCTATCTGGTCGCGGAGCCGGATGTGAAGCGGTGGGTCAAGGAGACGGGCAAACCCTTCGGCGTCTACGGCATCACGCTCGGAACCATGATCGGCCCCGCCGTCGGCAAGCAGACCGTGGATCTCCTGAACCGCGCCGCCTTCGTTTACTTCCGCGACAGCGTCTCGCTGCAGTTCGCCAAGGACAAGGGCGTCGAGTGCCCCGTCATGGAGTTCGGCCCGGACGGCGCCTTCGCGACCGACCTCAGGGATGACCCGCCGGCCGTGGAGTTTCTCCGCGCCAACGGACTCGAGGAGGGCAAGTTCCTCTGCTGCATCTCGCGCTATCGGCACACGCCGTACTGGAAGACGGCGAAGAAGAGCCCGTTCGATCCGAAGAAGCATGCGCGCAACGAGGAAATGAAGGAAAACGACCACGCCCCATTGCGCGACGCGATCTGCGCCGTGGTGCGCGAGACGCCGATGAAGGCGCTGCTCTGTCCCGAGGACTCGTCGCAGATGGAAATCACCAAGGTGATGCTCTACGACCGGTTGCCCGACGATGTGAAGGCGAAGGCGGTGTGGCGAGACAAGTACTGGCTCACCGACGAGGCGTTGAGCACTTATGTCCGCTCCGCCGGCATGTTCGCCTCGGAGATGCATTCGCCGATCATGTGCATCGGCAACGGCATTCCGGCGATCGTCTGCCGCTGGAAGGAGCAGACATCCAAGGGCCTGATGTGGCGCGATATCGGCCTGGGTGACTGGTTGTTTGATTTCGACAAACCGGCGGAGGCGGCGCGGCTCGCTCCCGCCGTGCTGGCGATGGCCGAGGATCCGGCGGCGGCCAAAGCGAAGGCGGCAAAGGCGCGCGCGGTCGTCGAGCAGCACCAGAAGAGGACCATGGCCGAACTTTCCCGGCACCTCGGGGCATGACACGAATCCTTTCCTGCGGACGGCGTGGGCTTCCGGTTTCGCGGCCGGAGCGCGGGTGGCCGGACGAAGTGCGCGTGATCTCCGTTTGGGGTTCCCGCCGCCGAAAACACGAGTGCTTCCATTTCCGGCAGGTCAAAGTCTTCGGAAAAGAAGAACCCCGAAGGTTTTGCGGAGGACCTTTCGGTGGAAAGGCAATCCCCGTTGGACATCCGGCGGATTTTAGGGTTGCCGGCATGATCCGACTCTGAAAGAACCGGGATCCAGAACATTCGATCCAAACAACCGACATGAAAACCAAGACCTTCATCACTTTGTTCCTCGCCACGGCATATCTTTGTACCGGGCGGCAAGCCATGGCCCAGGCCCCGGCCCGCGATGCATGGAAACGGGAAATGGCCGGCCTCACGCCGGCGATCTTCAGCGACCACATGGTGCTGCAACGCCAAGTGCCGGTCCCCGTTTGGGGCAACACCGAACCCGGTGGAACGGTGACCGTGACCTTCATGAACCAGACCAAGACCGCAAAAGCCGATGGCAAGGGCAAGTGGATGGTCAAACTCGACAAGATGGAGGCGGTGAGCGAGCCGCAGGAAATGACGGTGAAGGACGCGAAAGAGACGCGCGTGTTCAAGGATGTGCTGGTCGGCGAGGTCTGGCTCGGCTCCGGCCAGTCAAACATGGAGTGGGGGACCGATTTCAGCGAAAACTTCAAAATCAGCAGGAAATGGCCGGTGGATCCGGATCCGACGAAGATGGGCAATGCAGTCGATGGGAAGACCCAGGATATGTTGCGGCGGGCAATCGGCAATCCGCTGATCCGCGTATCCTCCAAGACCCGCGATCACCTGACCACCAAGAACACCGGATGGGAACGCGTGGACGCCAAGAACGCGGTCACGATTTCCGCCTTGGCCGGCTGCATTGCGATAGGACTTCAGGAGGAACTCAAGGTGCCGGTCGGCATCATCGTCCGCTCGGTCTCCATGACCGCAATGGCCCGCTGGATGGAGCAGGACGCGTTCCTGAGTGATCCCATTGTGAAAAAGCAGGGGGAGCAGTACATCGCCGACACGACCGCCAACGGCAGACGAACCTTGCCTGCACTCACCGGCACTGCGGCAAAACAGGGCTTCGGCAACCTCTACCGTGAATACATCCTCCCGGTGCGTCCGTATGCGATCCGCGGGTTCCTCTGGGACCAAGGCGAGAGCGGCATCGGCTACCGCGGAGTGGGCTGGGAACCGGCTCTGAGGGTGCTGGTCACCTCCTGGCGCAAGGCCTGGGACCAAGGCGACCTGCCCTGGAGCGCGACCAACCGCTACGACCGGGATTATTCGACAGAGCAGCGTTTGAAAAAACTCGGCGTGGAGAACTTCATGATCGCGCGAACCACCGGACTCTCCCGGGCCCTCCACCCACCGAACAAATCAGTGTTCGCCCGCAAGCACCTCGATGGAATTCTCACCCAGGTCTACGGCCGTCCTGCGCCCGCCGACTCTCCAGCAGAACGAAAGTAAGAGGGCCGAGCCGTAGTTTTCGGCATCAAGCGAAAACATCCGTTTTTCGATTCGGAAGCTTTCGAAAGAACCCATCTTTTCGCCACGGAACCACAGGACCTAGCCGCCCCGTCTGCAGGGAAAAGTGCCTTACCGCGGAAAGATCGAAAAAACGGAGAGCAAGAGTCCGGGGGCGCAGGTCCTTTTGGTGCTATCTTGCTCTCCAACTGGGTCCCGCAGGGTTGAAGGTGGAGCGAGAAGGCCGGTCTTTTGTTTAACGAGGGAAATGCCACTCTCACGGAACCTGCGGATCGGATGCGAGAAGAGGCGGCGCAGGAAATGGCGGGTGCTGTGATCGAAGACCTTTACGCACAACCAACACGAGGAGGATCGCATTCTGGATTTGCCTGAATGCCGCCTTGCTGGGTTTTTCCTGTAAAGCGGTTGGTGCGGATACGGATCTGCTTGGCGGCATAAGCACGGGTAGTCGGGATCTGGCGATTTTGGAGTGTTTTGAGCCGGGTGCCCCCCCGGCGAAGCGGCGGCGACCTGCAGTCGACCGATGAAACCTGCAAATGCCTTCGGGACCGTGTTCTCGGGAGAGGTGGTTTCCAAGGAGGGCCTTCGGGACAGGATGGCGATGTGGACTCATGATGCATTGATGAGGCCACACGACGCATTCCGGGTATTTCGGAAGATGACCGGTGCTTTGGAGGGCGAGTTCGGCGAGGGAAGGCTTGTTGATGACATTCCGAACCGCGGAGACGGATCGGAAGTGCAATCATCCGTATCCCCATGGTTTTTAGGGGACGAGATCGTTGTATTACGTTTGGATCGATATTCCTCGCGAGCAGGAGTCGGCCTTGTGAGGGAGAATGCCGAATCGTGGCGAAACAGCACGGGTGCCGATGAATCTTTTTTTGGTCCTAAGCCTTGGAAGAAAACCGGAGTCTCGACCACCTTCTGAATCATCCAACGGTTATTCTTCAAAAGGGGGAACAAACGAATCACTCCCGCCGGTGCCTGAACTGGAAGCCGCCAATAGCGCGAGCGCAAATCAGGTTGAGTTGGACGCACAGAACGAGGAAGGTGGGTCTAATCTGTTGCCGCTTGTCATTTGTGCAATCGCCGTTCTCGGTATCGCAACCATCTTTGTTCGAGCGTCGAAGCGTGGTCGGGCGTCGTAGGGCTGGCGCAAAAGCGGAGGCCATCTGGTCAAAGGGCAATCGAGCGCTGCGGCACGCCCCGTGCGGATGAGGTGCCGAGTGCGGCTTGCGCCGTTCAAAGGAAGTGGGCACCTCGCACGGGTCCCGCCTCCGCTCGCGCGCCGGTCGCCGGCGGTTCGTGGGGCGGTCGCCGGGCGTTCCGGCTTTCTCGCCTGCGGCGCTGCATCGGCGGGCCGGGATCCGACGGACGGAATGGGGGGATCGGGAGCAGTGAGCAGGGTCTTTCTCCGCCGCAGGCCTCGCTGGCACGAATCTCGTCGAGCACATCCATGTCGTGATCTTCCACGCCCTTACCCGGAATCCACAGGACGAGGCACAGGGTGCCGTGCCGGGGCTCCGCGTCGACCCCGGCGAATCCGGCGACCTTTCTGCGCGCTGCCGCCCCCCCATGGCTCCGCCCATCTGGAGCGGACGCGATCTGCGGGAGGGCGGGGAGCAGGCCGGAGTTTTGTTTACAGTTTCCTCTTCTTCGTCAGGATCCCGCGGTGAAGGTTCTCTGGTGCAACGGCGACTGGATCAGTCCGCTGGATTTCCCGGCCTCCCCGTTTGACCGCGGGCTGATGCACGGCCTGGGACTCTTCGAGACGATGCTCGCCATCCGCGGGAAACCGGTGCTGCTGCAGCGTCACATGACCCGCCTCGGCGAAAGCTGCGCCGCGTTCGGATGGTATCCCGCATTTCCGAAGGTTGCGGAAGTTGTGGCGCGGCTGGTCGCGGAAAACGGTCTGGCCGGAGGCAGGGCACGGATCCGCCTTGCGGTTACCGCCGGAGCCGGATCCTTCGGCGAACTGAGCCAAGGCGAAGATCATCTTGTCTGGATCACAGCCGTCCCGGCACCCGACCCCCCGCCGCACGCGACCGCCTGCCTGTCCGCATTCACATCGAATGAAAAGTCGCCGCTCGCCGGGATCAAGTCGGCCTCCTACGCCGAGCACATGATCGCGCTCGCGGACGCGACCCGGCGCGGTTTCGACGAGGCCTTGTTCCTCAATACGCGCGGGCAACTCTCCGAGGCATCGACCGCCAATGTGTTCCTCGTCACGGATGGTGTCCTGTGCACGCCGCCGCTCTCCTCCGGCTGCCTGCCCGGGATCACCCGGGCGCTGGTGATGGAAACGGCCCCTTCGCTCGGCATTCCCTGCGTCGAGCAGGAGATCCCGGAAGCCCTGCTGCACCGGGCCGATGAAATCCTGCTGACCTCGTCGATCCGGGGAGTGATGGGCGTGTCCCGGTTCGGGGACCGGCAGCTGGCGCCCGGGCCGATCACCGCGGCACTGCGGGCGGCCCACGACCGGTTGGTTTGCGGGATGGACAGAGCCGGGCCTGCGGCCTAATTTCCCGCCCGAACCCCGCAACCCCGAACCCCATGTCCCGTCCCGTCACCCTCTTCACCGGCCAGTGGGCCGACCTTCCCCTCGAGAAACACGCCCCTCTCGTCGACGAGATGGGCTACGACGGAGTCGAACTCGCCTGCTGGGGCGATCACTTCGATGTCGATGCCGCGCTGTCCGGAAAATCCTACCTCAAGCAGAAATGGGAACTGCTCGCCGACCACGGGCTCACCTGTTTCTCGATCTCGACCCACCTCGTCGGCCAAGCGGTTTGCGACAACATCGACGAGCGCCACAAGGCGATCCTGCCCGCCGATGTGTGGGGCGACGGGGATCCGGAGGGCGTGCGCAAGCGTGCCGCCAAGAAAATGATGGCCACGGCGAAGGCCGCGCGCGCTTTCTTCAACGCCAAGCCGAAGAACGGCGATCCCGACATGCCGGTGGTCGTCAACGGCTTCACAGGGTCGTCGATCTGGCATTCGATCTACGCGTTTCCGCCGACCTCCCAGGCATATTACGAGAAGGGCTTCAAGGACTTCGCGAAGCGGTGGATACCGATCCTTGATGCATTTGAAAAAGCGGACGCCTACTTCGCCCTCGAGGTTCATCCGACCGAAATTGCGTTCGACATCGCCACGGCGGCCCGTGCGGTCGAGGCGGTGGGCGGTCACAAGCGCTTCGGCTTCAACTACGATCCCTCGCATCTCGGTTACCAAGGTGTGGACTATGTGAAATTCATCCGCACCTTCGCCGACCGCATCCGGCATGTGCACATCAAGGACGCGTGGTGGGGGCGTGGCGACGGCACCGCAGGCGTCTTCGGCGGGCATACCGACTTCGGCGACTCCCGGCGCTTCTGGGACTTCCGCTCGCCCGGGCGCGGAGATATCGACTTCGAGGAAATCATCGTCGCCCTCAACGAGATCGGCTACCGCGGACCCTTGTCGGTCGAGTGGGAGGACATCCGCATGGACCGCATCCATGGTGCCACGGAGGCTGCGGGATTCGTGCGCAGTCTCGATTTCCCGCCTTCGGCCGCGGCCTTCGACGCCGCGTTCGACAAGGCCCGCCGATAGCGTTCCTGCCATGGTGTTTCCCGCGAAGGGCGCGGCTTGACCATTGCCCAAGGGGGGATCCAACCTTCGAGGCCCATGCGCATTCTCACCGGACTCCAGCCCAGCGGACGGCTTCACATCGGCAACTACTTCGGCGCGATCGAGCCCGCGGTGCGGCTGCAGGACGAGGGTGAGGCGTATTATTTCATCGCTGACTACCATGCGATGACCTCGTCGCACGATGCCGCGGCCCTGCGTGCGAATGTGCGGGAACTGGCGGTGGATTTCCTCGCTTGCGGGCTGGATCCCGCGCGCGCGGTCTTCTTCCGGCAGAGCGCGGTCCCCGAGGTTCATGAGTTGGCGTGGATCCTTTCGACCATTTGCCCGATGGGGCTGCTGTCCAAGGCCCATTCCTACAAGGACAAGACCGCGCAGGGCATCGCCCCGCATCACGGACTTTTCGCCTATCCGGTGCTGATGGCCGCGGACATCCTCCTTTACGACGCCCGGCGCGTACCGGTCGGCAAGGACCAGAAGCAACATCTCGAGATCACCCGCGATCTGGCGGTGAAACTCAACGAGACCTACGGAGAAGCCACGGTGGTGGTTCCCGAGGCCATCATCCGGGAGTCCACCGCGGTGGTGCCGGGACTCGACGGCCGCAAGATGAGCAAGAGCTACAACAACACGCTGCCGATCTTCGGAGAGGAAAAGGAGCTTCGCAAACGCATCATGCGGATTCCCACCGACTCGACGCCGGTTGAGGAGCCCAAGCCGACCGGGGAATCGGTGATCCTCCCCCTTTACCGACTTTTCGCCTCCGACGCTCAGTATCTTGAAATGCTGCGCGATCACGAGAGCGGCGGGGTCGGCTACGGAGAGTTCAAGCGCCGACTGGCGGACGCATACTGGAACCACTTCGCTCCGATGCGTGAACGGCGCGAGAGGATCCTCGCGGATCCGGCGGAGGTGGATCGCGTGCTCGAGCAAGGTGCGGAGCGCGCGCGCGCGGAGGCCGCCAAGGTGATTTCGCGGGTGCGCAAAGCGGTGGGTCTGGATTGACGGAGCCGCGTCCCTCCGTTTCCTTTCCACAGGGACCTTTCTCCCACGTTCGCGTCCCTTCCCGATCCGACCATGAAGAAGCGCGTGCTCTGCCTGCTCAGCGACGGAGTCGAGGAAATCGAGGCGGTTGTGCCGATCGATCTTCTCCGCCGTGCGGGGCTTGATGTCGTCACGGCCTCGATCGGGCCGAAGACCGTGACCGGCCGCTGCGGCATCCGCATTGAGGCGGACGAATTGCTTGCCGATCACGGCGAGGATCGTTTCGCCCTGCTTCTTCTCCCGGGTGGGCCGGGTGTGGCCTTGTTGCGCAAAGACGGCAGGGCAGCCGCCTTGGCGGGTCGTTTCGCCGCCGCAGGCAAGCCGGTAGCCGCGATTTGTGCGGCACCGTTGGTATTGAAGGATGCCGGCTTGCTCGAGGATGCCGGTTTCACCTGTCACTCCTCGGTGGTGCCGGATCTGCCCGGGGCGTTGGACGGCAGGGTGGTGGAGGACCGCGGCATCATCACCTCGCGGGGCGCGGGAACGGCCCAGGAGTTCGCCCTGCGTCTGGTGGCCTTGCTTTGCGGTGAGGAAACCATGCGGCGGGTGGCGGCCGAGATCATGGCCTGAGTTTGCGTTTCTCAAACCTCTTGCGTTGCGGCGTGCGGTCGGGGATTCTCGCCGGAGCATGCCGGACGGGTCCCGCAAACCGTTGTGGCTCTACCCCAATCTGCTGAGCCTTGACGCTCCGTTGGTGGCGGTGGTGTGGCTGCACATGTTCGCCCGCACCTGGCGGCTCGGCTATCATCCTTGGGAGGCCTATGCCGCGCTGGCGCTCGGCGTGTGGGTGATTTACACGGCCGACCGCCTTCTCGATGTGGCGCTTGCGCGGGGGAGGCCCTCCGCGGCGCTGGAGCCCCGCCACCTTTTCCATTTCCGGCACGGACGCCGGTTCAAGACTGTGTTTGCGATCGCCTCGCTCGGAGCCTTGTTCCTGTTCACCAACCGCATCCCGGTGGCGATCTATCTGTATCTCCTTCCCTGCGCCATTCTCACCGCCGGGTACTTCGGTCTATCGCTGCTGCGCGCCACCGACCATGCGGACGCTCCCGTGCTCAAGAACATCTTCGCGGGCGGCACCTTCGCCCTCGGGGTGGCCGTCATGGCCCTGGTGTACCGCCACGAGGCCGGACTCGGAGCCTTGCTCGTTTCGCGGGAATTCTTCTGCTTCGCCGTGCTCTGCATCCTCAACATCGGGGCCATCGATTTGTGGGAGCACTCCGCGCGCGCGACCGATCAGGAGACCAAGGCTTCGGATGAGCTTTCCCTGACCCTTCCGCTCGCGCTGTTGGCGTTGGCCTCGCTGGTCTTCGCTATCCAGGATGAGCCTTCCCGCCCTTTTTTCTACGCCATTCTCACCGGGGCAGCCCTGCTGCACCTCCTCAACCGCCGGCGTCACCGGTTTTCCGCGGATGCCTTGCGCGTTCTGGCGGATGTGGCGTTGCTGCTGCCTTACGCCGTGTTTTCCGTGGCATCGCGGGCCTGATCGATGCTTGCAGCGCGCGGATCCGGCCCCTAGGGTTTCCGCCCGGCCATGCAGGAAGCGAACCGTACCGACGCCAGAAACCCCGCGATTCTCTTTCTCGGAGCACCGGGATCGGGAAAGGGAACCCAAGGGAAAATCCTCGGATCCATCCCCCGCTTCGTCCACTATGCTTGTGGTGATGTCTTCCGTTCGCTGGACACCCGCACCGCGCTCGGCCGGCAATTCGTCGAGTTCTCCAGCCGTGGCCAGTTGGTGCCCGACGAACTCACCATCAGCCTCTGGAAGGCGCAGATCGACAACCTCGCCGCCACCCACGCCTACAAGCCCGATATCGACTGCCTTGTGCTCGACGGCATTCCGCGCAACGTCAGGCAGGCCGAGTTGCTGTCCCGGTATGTCGAGATTCACCAGGTCTTTCATCTTTCCTGTCCTGATCGCACCGAGCTTGCGCGGCGCATGCGCAAGCGCGCCCTCAAGGACAACCGCATCGATGATGCCAGTGATGCGGTGATCAGCCGCCGCATCGCAACCTATGAGGAGGAAACCAAGCCGATCCTCGAATTTTTCCCCTCCGACCGCGTGATGGACATCGATGCGACCCAGCCGCCGGTAAAGGTGTTCCACGAGATCACCTCGCGCATCCTCCGGCTGCCGCTCTATGCCGAGATGAGCGGCCGCATCGTTTGAGCGTCATGCGCACCGCGTTCATCGGTACCGGGGACATCGCGATTCCGTCGTTCCGGTGGCTCCTGGCCTCGGCCCATCCGCCGTTGGTCCTCGTAACGCAGCCGGACCGTCCCGCGGGCCGCGGGCTGCGCGCTTGCGCTCCGCGGATGAAGTCGGTCGCGCAGGAGGCCGGGGTGCCCGTGCTGCAACCGGAAAAGATCGGCGCGGCCGCGGGGCAACTCGCCGACCTGGAGCCGGATCTCGTCGTGGTGATGGCCTACGGGCAGATTCTGCCTCCCGCGGTTCTCGCCATCGCGCGCGTCGCGACCGTCAACCTGCACGCCTCGTTGCTGCCAAGGCACCGCGGGGCCTCCTGCATCCAGGCGGCGATTGACCAAGGAGATCCGGTCACGGGCGTCACGGCGATGCATGTCGTCCGCGAGCTCGATGCCGGGGATGTGATCTGCGCGCGTTCATTGCCGATCAACGCGGACGAGACCGGTGGTTCGCTTCACGACCGGCTCGCGGACCTTGCCACCGGGGTTCTTTCCGATGCCATGATCCTTTTCCAGAGCGGGGATCCGCCGCGTCTGCCACAGGATGCCGGGAGGGCCACCTTCGCACCCAAGCTCGGCCGCGACGATGGGCGCATCGACTGGCGGCTGCCCGCGGAGCGCATCGCGCGCCGCGTCAGGGCCTATCATCCGTGGCCCGGGACCTTCACGATGGCGGAGGGCGGAGGAAAGATGCGGCGCGTGAAGATCCAGCCGCCGGTCCGGGTGACGGATGATCCGCTGCCTCCGGGACGGATCCTCGCCAAGGACGGCGCTGTCCTCGCCGGATGCGGTGAGGGCTCCCTGCGACTCGGAATCGTCCAGGCCGAGGGCGGAAGGCCGATGGAGGCCTCCGAATGGCTGCGCGGCACGGACGCGGCTGGATTTTCTTAATATCAATATTTATATGAATACAAGAATCCTCTCCCTTGTTGCTCTCGCATGTTCCCCCTTCTGCGGCGCCAGTCCCCTTGCCGGCGGTTTTTCCGAGGCGGATCCCGCATTGCCCGAGGTACGCCGGGCGGCGGAGTTCGCCGTCGGGCGGATCGCCGCCGAGTCGGCCGACAAGGGAGGAACATCCGTTTCCGCCAAACTGACGCGCGTGATTTCCGCACGGTCGCAGATTGTCGCGGGAGTGAACTACGAGCTTCGCCTCGAACTTGAGGTCGACGGCAAGTCGCGCAAGGCGCGGGCGACCGTCTGGTGGCGGGCGTGGAACAAGGACGCTCCCTACCGCCTAAGTTCCTGGGCATGGGACTGAGGAGCCGCGGATTCAGGCATCCCACGCATTCCAGAAGCTCCGGGTCTGATCCGGATCGGGGAGCAGTTCCAACAGGAGCCCCGCGTGATGCTGCGGGATCGCGTCGAGATCATCCGCGCGGCGGACGGCAAGATGTTCGATGCCCCAGAGCCGGGCGAGTCCCGAGAGGTCGGCATCATGCGGGTTGGTCATGCACTCCACGGTGCGCGGCAACATCGATTCCATCCCCGGCAGGCGTTCGAAGATGCGGCCGCCGCGGTTTTGGATGACTGCCAGCACCCTGCCGTCGCGGCGGATCCGGTCGCCGACGAACCATGCGTTGGCATCGTAGAGTGCGGTCAGGTCTCCGACGAGGGCCCAGGCATCCGTCCGCTCGGCGGACCAGCCCAGCCAGGTGCTGATCTGGCCGTCGATTCCGTTGGCTCCGCGGTTGGCGCGCACTTCGGGGACCGGCCGCATCCATTGGGAAAACAAGTCCCACTCCCGGATCGGCAGGCTGTTGCCCAAAAACACGCCGCTTGCCAGCGAGGCGAAATGGGATGTGGCCCGGACGAGGGCCGGTTCGCTGTCGGGAAAGGACTCCAGCAGTTCTTCGATCCGTGCCGCGCGGGCGGCGGCTCCCTCGAGGAGTCCCGCCGGGTCGCCGATCGGTTCCACTTCACCGAGAGCGCGCAGCACTTGGGCGACTCCGCCTTGATTGGTTTCGCGGGTCCGTGCGAGTCCGGGCAGTCCGTTGCGGCATACCGAACGAACGGAAACTTGTTCCAAGGATTCCAGATCGCGCCAGAACCTCAGGCAGGGGACCTCGCCGAGACGCAGAACCTTCGCGGGCGGCTTCTGCCGCAGGAATCGATCGCGCTGGCGCGGTGCCAAATCCTGCAAGGCCTCCCGCAATCCGCTCGAGGCTTCGGCCACGACCGGGGCATCGAGCGCCATGCAGAAATGATATACCTCTTCGCGATCCTCCGGTTCGAGTCCGCCCACCAGCACCAGCAATGCGGCCGAGGGATCCGCGCGCAGCCAGCGGGCGAGTGAGGCCACATCCGGGCGGCGCGATACGGCGCGAAAGGGTCGGAGCGCCTCCGCCGCGGGTTCCCATGCGTTGTGGGAAAACCCTTCCTCCAGCGCGATGTTCAGGTGCAGCGGGCCCTCGCCGTTCCATGTCTCCGCATCCCGGGCCGCGTAGGGTCCGAAGAGATGACGCTGATCGATCGTTTGCGGTGCGCCGGATCCGAGGAAATGCTCCGGGCGGTCTGCCGTCACAGCCACAAGCGGCCTTGCCTGCATGCCGGCCTCGATGATCGCCGGCAGCAGTTCGGCGGCGGCGGTTCCGCTCGTAGTGAGGACCGCGCAGGGCTCCGCGGAGGCCATGCAGCGACCCAAGGCGAAAAACCCGGCCGACCTTTCGTCGGCATGCCTCCAGATCCGGGCGAGGCCCGCTTTTTCCGCCCTCGCCGCGGCTTCAATCAGCAGCGCGTTGCGGGCACCGCCGCAAGCAACGAACTCACGGACCCCCAATCCAAGGCAGCGGGTGATGGTGCCTGTCGCGGTTTGCCATGCGTCCACGCCGAAGGGTACTCCGGGTGAACCCGGACCGGAAACGCGAAAATGCGCCGGATTTGCGATCTCCGCGACGCATCGTCCCGGATGAGGCACCTGCATTCTCCGAGGGCAGTGGGCTTGCGGTGGCGTCCCTCGGGTCGTATCCAGTAGGCATGCGTGCCATTCGCAACATCCTGTTCTCCCTGACGCTCGCGGCATTCGCCCCGCACACCACCGCCTCCCCGCTTGAGGGGCGCAGGCCCAACATCATCTTCATCATCACCGACGACCAGGGCTACGGCGACATGTCCTGCCACGGCAACCCGGTGCTCAGGACCCCCCGGATCGACCGCCTTCACCGGCAGAGCGTCCGCTTCGAGGACTTTCAGGTGAGTCCCACCTGTTCGCCAACGCGCGCCGCGCTGATGACCGGCAGGCACGAGTTCCGCAGCGGAGTGAGCCATACCATTTTCGAACGCGAACGCTTGGATCTGCGCAGTGTCACCATCGCTTCGACGCTCAAGGACGCGGGCTACACCACCGGGATCTTCGGCAAGTGGCATCTCGGCGACGAAGACCCCTACCAGCCCGACAAACGCGGCTTCGACGAGGTATTCATCCACGGCGGCGGCGGTATCGGCCAGACTTTCCCGGGCAGTTGTGGCGATGCTCCGGGAAACACCTATTTCGATCCGGCCATCAAACACAACGGGCGCTTCGTCAAAACCCGCGGATACTGCACCGATGTCTTTTTCCGGCAGGCGATGGAATGGATCGGCACACGCAAGGATTCCGCGCCGTTTTTCGCGTGGATCGCCACCAACGCGCCCCACGAGCCACTGCAGGTGCCGGAGGAGTATGAAGGGAAATACCGCGGAAAGGTCGGTGCCGACGAGGCCAGGTTCTTCGGCATGATCGCCAACATCGATGACAATGTGGGGCGTCTGCTCGACAAACTCGACGAATGGGGGATCGCGCGCGACACCCTCGTCATCATGATGGGAGACAACGGCGGAAAGACCGCTGTGCGGATCCACAACGCCGGAATGCGCGGGGCAAAAGGCAGTGCCTGGCAGGGAGGCATACGCACCTTTTCGTTCTGGCGTTGGCCCGGAACGCTTGAACCCGCGGCTGTTTCCGCTCTCGCCGCCCACATCGATGTCTTCCCCACGCTTGCCGCCCTCGCCGGAGCAAAGCCGGATCCCACCGTCACGGCAGGACTCGAGGGGAGAAGTCTGCTGCCCCTGTTGCAGGATTCCTCCGCGCCATGGCCCGACCGCACGCTCTTCACCCATGTCGGCCGCTGGGAAAAGGGAGCCAGGCCGGTCAAGTACGGCATCTGCGGTGTCCGCAACAGCCGCCACAGCCTCGTGAGGTTGGGCGACGGTTGGCACCTGTTCGATCTCGGGACCGATCCCGGGCAGTCCCGCGACCTTGCGGCTTCCGCCCCGGAAGTCGTTCGGAGGCTTTCGACTGCCTACGATAAGTGGTGGGAGCAAACGCTTCCATTCGCGGATGTCCCCGTGAGCGAAGAACCGAAGGTGAACCCGTTCAAGGAACAATACCGGAGGCAGATGGGGCAAGCGGAGTAGTCCGTGCTATCCCGGAGTTGAGGCGACCCCGACCCGATGCGGTCGGCTTGCGACACCTGGCCATCAGGCCCCGTCCTCGGCCCCTTTCCTGCGTTTCATTGCACAAGTGAACACCTAGGCGATTTCCTCTGAATGGGGAAAAATCTTTTTATTTACCTATGTTTTTGGCGCGGAGGGGGTGGGATTCGAACCCACGGGACCTTGCGGCCCTCCGGTTTTCAAGACCGGCGCGATCGACCACTCTGCCACCCCTCCCTGCGGAAATGTTAGGGAGGGGTGCGCGGGTGGATCAAGGAAATCCACTGATTCACTGGCAGGCCTCGCAGGTGCCGCCGTTCAGCATCGCGTCGATCGAGCAGGCCTGCTTTTCCTCCGCAGTGTATTCGCGGGGTCCGCCAGCCGCCAGCCCGCGGACTTCCTTGCGGACGGCAACCGTCGATTTCTCGATGTTGGAGGCCTGCAGGGTGCGCAGGTAGTAGGTGGTCTTGAGTCCCTTGGTCCAGGCCCGGCGGTACATGTGCGAGAGCACCTTGAGGTCAGGGGTGGCGAGGAAGAGATTCACCGACTGGGACTGGTCGATCCACTTCTGGCGGCGCGCGGCGGCGTCGATGATGAAATTGTGGTCGATGCCGAACACCGTGCGGTGCTTGAGCTTGAGCCTCTCGGGGATGTTCGGAATGCCGTCGAGCTCGCCGTCGAAGTACTTCAACTGATCGAGCATCTCCTGGTTCCAGAGGCCTTCGTCCTTGAGGTCGCGCACCAGTTCCGAGTTGAGCACGATGAAATCGCCGGAGAGGTTGGATTTCACATAGAGGTTCTTGTAGTTCGGCTCGATGCACGGGGTGGTGCCCATGATGTTGGAGATCGTCGCAGTGGGCGCGATCGCCAGCACATTCGAGTTGCGCATTCCCTGGGCGGAGATCTTCGAGCGGATCACCGACCAGTCCATTTTGCCGCCGCGCGGCACATCGAGGGGCATGGCACGCTCCTCCTCGAGGAGGTCGAGCGTATCCTGGGGCAGCAGGCCGCGGTCCCATTTCGAGCCGCTGTAGGACTGGTAGGTCCCGCGCTCCGCCGCGAGGTCGGACGAGGCTCCGTAGGCATAGTAGGCCACCGCCTCCATCATCTCGTCGTTGAAGTCCACGGCCGCCTCGGATGCGAAGGCCAGGCCGCGGCGGTAGAGCGCGTTCTGGAGGCCCATGACGCCGAGCCCGATCGGGCGGTGGCGCGAGTTGGCGGTGCGGGCGGCTGCGGTCGGGTAGAAATTGATATCAATGACATTGTCCAGCGCGCGGATCGCCACGGTGATGGTCTCCTTGAGCATCTCGTGGTCGATCGCCCCGTCGCGGGTGATGTGGGAATCCAGCACCACCGATCCGAGGTTGCAGACGGCGGTTTCCTCGTCCGAGGTGTTGAGGGTGATCTCGGTGCAGAGATTGGAAGAGTGGATCACGCCGCAGTGGTCCTGGGGCGAACGCACGTTGCAGGGATCCTTGAAGGTGATCCAAGGGTGGCCCGTTTCGAAGATCATGCGCAGCATCGACTTCCAAAGGTCGATGGCGCGTACCTTGCGCGACCAGATCCTGCCCTCGGCGGCCATCGCCTCGTACTCGGCGTAGCGCTGTTCGAAGGCCTTGCCGTAGAGCTCGTGGAGGTCGGGTGTCTCGTTGGCGCGGAAGAGCGTCCAGTCGGCGCGCTCCGCCATGCGTTTCATGAACAGGTCCGGGATCCAGTTGGCCGTGTTCATGTCGTGGCAGCGGCGGCGTTCGTCGCCGGTGTTCTTGCGGAGCTCGAGGAAGTCCTCGATGTCGTTGT